>JAPDIG010000060.1 GCA_025966525.1 Candidatus Methanophagales archaeon
TAAGTTTACAAAAATGGAGCTTACCGTAGTCCAGTATATCGGAACACCGCCAGAGATTACAGAAGAGCCGGTAACAATAAAAATGCCTATTGATAGAATAGTTACTGTGAGCACTTATGCCTGTATGGCACTCTGCGCATTAAATGCAGCAGATAAAATCGTGGGGATCTCAAAATATACAAAGGATGTTGGGGAGATTGCTGAGTTCATCAGAGATAAAGAAGATATTGGTTACATAGACGTTGAAAAAGTTATAAGTCTTGAGCCAGATATTGTCATCGCTTATACCAGTTTTTTCAAATACTACCCCCAATATAAGAAGCCACTAATTTCTGCCGGCATACCAATATTCCTAACTGATATCTCTCGACCTGAGAAATATGAAAGAGAGATAAAGGTTCTGGGATGGCTACTGGGCAAGCAAGAAAGGGCTGAAGTGCTTGTAAACTTCGAGAAAAGGGTGTATGGGATCATAGATGACAGCGTATCAAAAATTCCCGAGCACGAAAAACCTACCGTGGGTTACACAGTCGTTTGTCCCTGCCCTTATCCGATAGTGCCTCTCGGGATAGTTTCAATAAATTCGAAGAATACACTTAGAAGTGCGTATATTGCAAAATGGCTCCATCCAGACAGGTTCGAGGATCTGAACCCTATGGAGTTGCACAATGAATGGCTCGATGAGTTCCTTGGCATACCGTATAAAGGTGCATATGCATATCCCACACCGTGGAAGACTGAGACATGAGTCCAAGTAGTGTTAATAACAGGAACAAAAAGAGCGTGTACAAAAATATTATTTAAAATTACAGAGGATCATGGAAGAAGGAGAAGAGAAATGATTGACCCGGTATCTGGGAAGGAATACCCTGAAGAACTCATAAAAACCGCGGTGAAGATAAACGGTATCAGTTATAATGCATTGGTAAAGGAGATAAAAAGAGGAAGAGTGGTCCTGCTCGAAGATGGAAAAATCCTCAAAAGAGGATATACAACGGGAACATGTGCCGCGGCGGCTGCAAAAGCTGCTGCACTTCGGCTTGTGGGACGAGAAGTGAAAAAAATAGAAGTTACAACGCCAATTGGTGTAAAAGCAGAAATGGAAGTAGAAAGTGAGGAGGAAGCCAGTTGCGTTGCTTGTGTTCGTGTAGATTCCGGCGATTACAAAGGCGACACATTCAATGGAATGCTTATCTGTGCAAGGGCAAGACGCTTTCCCGTATTCTCCATAAGAGCAGGCAAAGGGATAGGAATAATAAAAAAAGCGGGTCTTGGAAAGGTTGGTATGCCAGACATATACCCGCACATTTTAAAGAACATAGAAGCGAACGTGAAGGAAGTGTTACCTGGTGTAGAAATAGAGATTTTCGTGCCAGGAGGGGAGGAAATAGCGAAGAACACTGTTCTTCCATCAGTGGGAATAGAAGGAGGGATACCTATTTTCGGCGCTACTGGATTCGTTGAACCATACACCGATGGCGGTTACAAGCACGTTATTGACTTTCTCGTAAAAGATATAAAAGACGTTATCGGGGTAAGCACCGGTGCTGCAAGCAAGAGATTCGCTATCGAAAAGCTAAATTTCCCAGCGGATGAGATTATTATTGCAGGTAATTTCGTTCTTTACGCGATAGAGCAGTCAAAAGCAGAGAAAAAGGTGATATTCACGATGCCGGCAAAGATTTGCGATATGTTAGGAATCGATGCTCATGAACATTTCGATTTTGAGTTCAGTAGCGTTGGCGAACTTGTAGAGCGACTGAAGAGAACAGACTATGAGCGGCTGAAGGCTTTTTTCGGCAATCTTGCAGAAGAGTTATCACGAAAAACTGATGCCGATGTTTATGTATTCGATAACAGCGGAGATATACTGGGGGTGTTTTTTATCTCCTAATCTTTTATCCCGTTATATATAATAAATAAGATATATAGGATTAGAAACGGTAGTCATGCAAGAAAAAAAAAGCGTAAAAATCCTGGACACAACGTTAAGAGATGGTGAGCAAACCCCTGGAGTATCATTGACGCCGGAGCAGAAATTACAGATTGCAAAACAACTGGACATACTTGGGGTAAATTTCATAGAAGCCGGAACTGCTATCATTTCAGAAGGCGAGCAAAGAGGAATAAAGGCAATAGCAAAAGAGGGTTTAAATGCCGAAATCAGCTCTTTTGCTCGGTTGTTGAAAGGAGACATTGACGCTGCAATCAAATGCGATGTGGACACGATTAATTTAGTCGCACCTGTTTCTGAGGGCCACATAAAGAAGAAATTGAAGATAGACAGGGAAACGCTAAGAAACAGGACAATAGAGATGGCGGAATATGTGAAAGCACATGGTTTAAAAGTGGAAATAAGCGCAGAAGACGCGTCCAGAGCGGATATAGTATCTTTGAAATCCTTCTTCTCTGATTTATCCGGAGTTGTTGACCGGTTATGTTTCTGTGATACTGTTGGCGTATTGTATCCAGAGCGTACAAAGGAGATATTCCAAACTCTTTGCGTTTTCGACACGCCCGTTGCGGTGCACTGCCACAATGATTTCGGTTTTGCGACGGCGAATTCAGTAGCAGCGGTGACGGCAGGAGCAAAAGTAGTGCACGTAACGATGAATGGACTGGGCGAAAGGGCGGGTAATGCATCCTTGGAAGAGGTAGTAACCGCTTTAGAAATGCTTTATGGCATAAAAACGAGCATTACAAAAGAGAAATTGTATGAAACTTCGCGATTGGTCATGAATTTGACAAAGATGCCACTTGCGCCAAATAAACCGCTTATAGGCGATAACGCCTTCACGCACGAGTCGGGAATGCACGTTCATGGGACACTAGCAGATACAAGTTTATACGAGCCAATGGACCCGGGGATAATAGGAAGGAAGAGGAGATTTGCATTTGGGAAACATACAGGTAAGGCATCAGTGAAAATGGCGTTAGATGAGATAGGTATCCAAGCAGACGAGGAACAAATGAGTAAAATATTGACGAAGGTGAAAGAGCTTGGAGACAAGGGTAAATTGGTGACCGATGCCGATTTTCAAGCGGTAGTAGAAGATGTGCTGAGTATAGAGAGGGAGGAGAGGATAAAACTTGTTGATTTATCTGTGGTGTCCGGGAAGAATGTGTATCCAACGGCATCAATAAGATTGGAAGTGGATGGTGAGGAGGTAGTAGAAGCGGGCGTTGGTGTTGGTCCCGTGGATGCAACGATAAATGCATTGCGAAAGGCAATGTCAGGGACGGAAATGGACGATTTGCGCCTTGAAGAGTATCACGTGGATGCCATCACTGGTGGAACAGATGCACTGGTGAACGTTATAGTAAAGATAAGCAGAGGAGATAGGACGATAACGGCGAGTGGTGTGAGTGAAGATATAGTGATTGCATCGGTGCGTGCATTGATCAATGGGGTGAACAGGTTGTATCAGTGATGCCGCTTTTTTACAGGATAACGAAGCCCTGGGCGGGACTCGAACCCGCGATCTCCACCTTACCAAGGTGGCGCATTACCACTATGCTACCAAGGCAAAGGCATGGCACAGTGAAAATCATTAGTATTAGTTAGTTACAAGTTTAATTTATATTTTATTTATATACCAATCTTTATATAGAACTACAAATATAAAAAAATAGAGGTGATGTACAAATGGCACAATTAGGCGGAACGCCGATATTGATATTGAAGGAAGGAAGCGAAAGAACAAGGGGAAAGGACGCGCAGAGCAGGAACATTTTAGCAGCAAAGACCATTGCTGCCGCAGTCAAGTCTACGCTTGGACCAAAAGGAATGGATAAGATGCTGGTGGATTCTATGGGAGACGTTGTAATAACAAACGACGGAGCGACGATACTAAAAGAGATGGACATAGAGCATCCTGCGGCGAAGATGATGGTGGAGATAGCGAAGACGCAGGACGATGAGGTTGGAGATGGCACGACAAGCGCGGTTGTTATTGGAGGAGAACTGCTGAAGAAAGCGGAGGACTTGTTGGAACAAGAAGTGCACCCGACGTTGATTGTAGCAGGATATAGATTAGCGGCAGAGAAAGCGTATGAGATATTAAAGGAGCTGGCGCTGGACGTCACGCCCGACGATACCGAGACGCTAAAGAAAATCGCAACGACCTCCATGACAGGAAAAGGAGCCGAGGTTGCACGCGAGCTGCTGACTAACCTTACCGTGGAGGCGATTAGAGCGATAGCAGAGAAAGGAGGAAAGATAGACACAGACCACATAAAGTTAGAGAAAAAAACAGGCGGAAGCAAGGAAGACACGGTGTTGATAAAGGGAATGGTAATAGACAAGGAGAGAGTGCACCCAGGTATGCCAAAGCTCGTGGAGGACGCGAAGATAGCGCTGATAAACTCAGCGTTAGAGATAGAGAAGACAGAGGTGGATGCGAAGATAGAGATTACTTCGCCGGACCAGATGAAAGCGTTCCTTGATGAGGAAGAGAGGATGCTGAAGAGCATGGTGGACAAGGTGAAGGAGAGTGGGGCGAACGTGCTTTTCTGCCAGAAAGGGATAGATGACCTAGCACAACATTATCTTGCAAAAGAAGGGATAATGGCTGTGAGACGAGTAAAAGAGAGCGATATGAAGAAGCTGGCAAGTGCAACAGGCGGGAAGGTATTGACGACTTTAGAGGAGATCCGACCAGAAGACCTTGGAGCTGCCGGAGTGGTTGAGGAGAGGAAGATCGGTGGCGAAGAGATGATCTTCGTGGAGAATTGTAAGAACCCGAAATCAGTATCAATATTGCTGCGAGGAGGAACAGAGCACGTAGTGGATGAGTTAGAGCGTGGAATGAACGATGCGCTCAGGGTGACAGCCTGTGCAGTCGAAGACGGTAAGTACGTAGCAGGCGGAGGAGCCACGGAGATAGAACTGGCACTGAGGTTGCGTGATTACGCTGCAACCGTAGGAGGCAGAGAACAGCTGGCAATACAGGCATTCGCCGAGGCTGTTGAGGTCATTCCAAGATCGCTTGCCGAGAATGCGGGCTTAGACCCCATAGATATGCTCGTTGCACTGCGGTCTGCGCATGAAGCAGGGGATAAATATGCGGGTCTGGACGTGTTCAAAGGAGAACCAACGGACATGTTGAAAGCGAGTGTAATTGAGCCACTGAGGATAAAGACGCAGGCTATAAGCTCGGCAACAGAATCAGCAACGATGGTTCTGAGGATAGACGACGTAATTGCGTCGAGTGCATCGAAGCCACCTGCGGGTGGTGCGCCTTCAGGCGGTCCTGGACCGGAAGGAATGGAGGGAATGGGAGAATACTAATCGAAATCCCAAAGTAAATACTACCAAATCCCAATAACCAAATTGGGATTTGGGATTTTTTATTTTTTAAAAAGAAAAGTGTTAAAAAGTTCATGTTTTTAGTGTAAGGATAGGAAAATAGAGAAAGAGGGGCAGATAAAAATGGGAAGAATAATAGGCATTGACCTTGGAACGACGAACTCAGAAGCTGCTTTCGTGGATGAAAGTGGCGATGCAAAGATAATACCAAGCGCGGAAGGGAGTGCATACGGTGGAAAAATGTTTCCATCGGTAGTGGCATTCACGAAGGATGGTCAGAGGTTGGTAGGTGTAGCGGCGAAGAGACAGGCAGTGGTTAATCCAGAAGGAACAGTAAGAGAAGCAAAGAGGAAGATGGGGACTTCCGAGAAGATATATGTGAAGACAATTGATAAGTATTTCACACCACAAGAGATCTCTGCGATGATCTTGCAGAAGATAAAGACGGATGCAGAGGCGTATTTGGGCGAGAAAGTGGATGCTGCCGTTATTACTGTGCCTGCTTACTTCGATGACAACCAGAGACAGGCAACGAAGGATGCAGGAGAAATTGCGGGGTTTGAAGTAAAGAGGATAATAAACGAGCCAACTGCTGCGGCGATGGCTTACGGGCTTGGAAAGGAAGGTGAGTATAAAGTTGCGGTTCTCGACTTTGGTGGTGGCACTTTTGACGTTACCATCATGGATATCGGAGAAGGGGTATTTGAAGTGCTTTCCACAAGCGGGGATACGCATTTAGGAGGGACAGATATAGATGCCGCGGTGATAGACTGGCTTGTAGAAGGATTTAAAGCTAAAGAAGGAATAGATTTGCGGAAAGACCTCACTGCAATGCAGCGGATAAGAGATGAAGCAGAGAAAGCGAAGATAGAACTCTCGTCTTCTGTTTCTACAACCATTAATCTGCCTTTCATTGCCGTATTGGGAGGAGAGCCGAAGCATTTAGAGGCTACGCTTACGAGGGCGAAATTGGAAGAGCTTGCAGAACCCACATTGAGTAAGTTAGAGCCCCCGATAAGGAGAGCGTTAGAAGATGCAAAACTCTCTCCTGATGACATAGATAAGATAATTCTTATTGGCGGGCCAACGAGGATGCCGGTGGTAAAAGCGCGATTTGAATCGATTTTGGGAAAGAAACTGGTGGGAGGAGTGGACCCAATGCAGTCGGTGGCAATAGGTGCTGCAATACAGGCTGGTATCCTCGGAGGGCAGGTGAAGGAAGAGATCGTTCTGCTTGATGTCACACCACTTACACTCAGCGTAGAGACGCTTGGCGGAGTTGCAACGCCATTGGTCGAGAGGAACACCACGATACCGACGAAGAAATCGCAGATATTCACGACTGCTGCGGACAATCAAACATCGGTAGAGATACATATCACGCAAGGTGAAAGACCGATGGCGGCGGATAACACCTCGCTTGGTAGATTCCATTTAGATGGTATTCCGCCAGCGCCTCGCGGAGTACCGCAAATCGAGGTTACATTTGATATAGATGCGAATGGGATATTGAACGTTTCGGCGAAGGATTTAGGAACTGGCAAGGAGACTTCAATTAGAATTACCGCATCAACAAAACTGTCAAAGGATGAGATAGACCGGATGGTGCGCGAGGCGGAGAAGTTCAGTGAGGAGGACAAGAAGCGTAAGGAAGAGGTGGAACTCATAAATCAAGCTGATTCACTCGTTTATACTTCTGAGAAGACGATAAGCGAGCTTGGCGAGAAGATAAGCAAAGACCAGAGAGAGAAAGTGGAGAAAGCTAAGGATAAGTTGAAGGAATCGTTGAAAACGAAGGACGTGGCGAAGATAAAAATGGATATGGACGAGTTGACGAAAGCATTGCACGAGGTCTCTGCGGTGGTGTATCAGGAAGCGCAGAAGAAGGCTGCGGAGGAAGCGGCGAAAAAGGGTAAACAGGCAGGAACGGGAGCAGGTGCAGGGGAAAAGAAAGCAGGTGAGGATGAAGGCGATTACGTTGATGTGGATTATGATGTGAAGAGTGAGAAGGAAGAGAAGGAGAAGAAGTAAGAGCGGATGTCGAATAAGTTATAGTCATTCTGACAACAAATTGCAAAAGCAGGGTTTGAATATTTTTAGGAAAAACGGTGAAAATTTCTTAACCCAGCCTGTGGCATAACTCGATTTTTTGAAGAGTTCCGAAGCTTTCTCCTTTATAAACCCCTTCAAATCTTCAACCGATTCGATAAAACCTCCGATATAAGCTTCTTTAAGCTTTTCCATGCGAATTCAATGGGATTTAAGTCGGGTGAATAAGGGGGAAGGAAAACGAGGTGTATTCCCTGCTTTTCCGATTCTTTAAGCACATCATTTGCCTTATGACTTGGGAAATTGTCAATAATCATCACAATAGGTCTTTCTTTGTTAGCTCCCCTTATCACTCTCAAAACCTCTATTACGTTCTCTTTCTTACTTCTTTCCTGAAAGAATGTAGGGTTTGGAATGATGCATCTTCATTTCCTTAAGCAATTCGTATAGCCTGCTTTTCTTGTATTCGACACCGAATTCATCCTTTATAAGCTCGTTTATCTCCTTTGTTGTCCAGTATTCTTTTTC
>JAPDIG010000061.1 GCA_025966525.1 Candidatus Methanophagales archaeon
ACCACAACATTTTGCCCGATTGAAATCCCTTCGTCACCATTAGGTATCTTATCATGAGTTAAAAACTTTAATCCTTTCTCTTTTACCAACTCTTCAGTCATTCTAACTATTGGGATATCATACGAGACACCACCTGTTATCCCGATACAGGATATATCATTGCTGAGACAATTATCCGCTGCTATTTCTACCATCTCATCGACCAGTGCATAAACAAAAGAATATGCGAGGTCTGCCTTCTTCTTCTCTGTACTTACGGCCCCATAATCAGCCAATTGCCCAAACAACGGCAATGTTCTGACTATTTTACGATATTTGTCTTCAACTTCCGTTTCAAACACATACTTTTGCTCTCCGCACGCTAAATATCTCTCCAGTTTCATTGCTGGCTCGCCATCATAAGTCATCCTTTCACATATGCCCAGATAACATGACAAAGCATCTAATACCCTACCAAAGCTGCTTGTTTTCGGCGCTCTCTTCATTAACTTTTCCATTATCTCTATTTCTTTGTCCGTAAAATACGGGGTCTCCCTACCTAAAAGCGAAAAAATTGCAAATACTATCCTTCTTGGGTCTTTTATTGCTACATCGCCACCAATTAAAGGTATTTCCTCCAGAGACCCCACTCTTTCAAATCCTGAATAGCGAGCCCGCAGGATTTCTCCTCCCCATGCTTTCCCATCTGTTCCATACCCCGTTCCGTCCAGGGTCAGAGCAACCACTTCGTCTACACCTGCGTCGAGCATCAATGATGCTGCGTGAGCCCAATGATGCTGTACCTCTACTAATTCAGTTGAAAATTCTTCCGCCAATCTTTTTCCATATCTTCTCGTTGAATACCGCGGATGTATGTCGACTCCAATCGCATCAATCTCATCCATCCCTAAGCCTAAAAGTTCCATCATTTGCTCCTTGCTCGATGCCAAAAATTCTAATGTTGGATAATGAAATGTGTTTCCAATATATTGACTCGAATAAAGATTGCCATCCTTTGAAATGCTGAGTGAGACATTTTCTCCCGCACCTAAGGACAAAACTCTATCCTTGTACGGAACTTTTATAGCGGTTGGCACAAAACCTCTAGATTTCCTCAAGAAAAATTTTTTACCCTTGTAACAGCGAACAACAGAGTCATCAATTCTGTTCACTATCTTTCTATTGTGTAAGAGAAAATAATCGGCTTTTAGAAGGAATGCATCCTCATTATGAATGACCATCGGCTCCCCTGAGACATTTGCCGAGGTCATTATAATCCCACATGAGTTCAGATAATGGAGCAGAACGTAATGAAACCCGGAATAGGGCAAATATACGCCAATATTTCCTAATCCCGGCGAAATATCCTCTAAAACATCCGAAGAAGTGTTCCTATCCAAAAGCACAATAGGTCGGTGTGCAGATGTCAGCAATTTCTCTTCCTCTTCTTCTAAACTTGCATATTTTTCTATCGCATTCAAATCCCGGAACATCACCGCAAAAGGTTTAGCTGGTCTTTTATACAGCTTCCTCAGCCTATTTGCCTGCTCAAATCGGCATATAATGTGCATTCCACCCCAACTCTTTGCTATTCCTATCGCTCCTTCGTCAATTAGCTTTGCAAAAGTCGCTATCGGATTCTTTTTCTCACCCAAGACCAACACCTCTTTATCTTTTCCATAAAGTGTGTATTTCGGACCACACCTTGAACAAGAAATCGTTTGCGCATGAAATCTTCTGTCCAATGGATTTTTGTATTCTGCGAGACACTTCTCGCACATTTCAAAATCTCGCATTGATGTATTAGCTCGATCGTAAGGGACATTTTCAATTACTGAGAACCGAGCACCGCAGGAGGTGCAATTGATAAAAGGATATAAATATCTGCGATTGTTCTCGTCAAATAATTCTCTTACACATTCATCACATATCGCAGTGTCCACGGGAGTAACAGATGTCTTTTCACCATCTGAGCTATTTGTTATTTCGAAATCCTCATACCCATTAATGGGATCGTCTTTTACCTCTATTTCATCAATTGACGCAATTGGAGGCAGCTCTTTCATTAAAGAGTTCATGAACCTCTCTACATCTCCATTTTCTTCGATGCCTATTTCTACGTTTGAGCCTTTGTTGAGCACATAGCCTCTTAGTCCAAGCGATTTTGCTACTCTATACACTGTCGGGCGAAAACCGACGCCTTGAACTATGCCCCTGATAAATAGTTTCATTTCTATTGTCGGGGAGAAAATATCCACCAATACTTGTATAATGAGGAAAATAAAATAAATAAAACGAAAATAAGTATTGATGACACTTGAATGTTATGCCCGCTACAAGGAATATTTGCATTCCGAAGAAGGCGAAGGTTTTGGGATAGACCGAGAAGTGCCGAGATGTATTTCGGCTTGTCCCGCAGGTTGTGACGTTCAAGGATATATCAAACTGATAGAAGAGGGAGGGTATGAAGAAGCGTATTCGCTAATAAGAGAAAAAATACCGTTTCCTGCTTCTATTGGGCGAATCTGCCACCATCCATGCGAGGATAATTGTAAGCGAGGCTTTTTTGACGAACCTATTGCTATCGCCGCCTTAAAACGATTCGTTGGCGATTGTGTATCAGAAAAGGAGATAGAAAAGAGAAGAGAAGAAGATGCTCTAAAGATGCGTAAAGCGAAAGCTAAAAAAGTTGCAGTTATTGGTGCGGGTCCTGCGGGACTGACGGCGGCGTATCGGTTGGCAAGCAGAGGATATGCGGTTCGGGTATTTGATAAATTGCCCGTAGAAGGAGGTATGCTTTTTGTAGGTATTCCGCCGTATAGACTGCCAAAAGCAGTTTTAAACAGAGAAATTGACGCTATTAAGGGAACGGGAATAGGAATAGAGATAGCGACCGGCGTTAAGATAGATAAGGATCAATTCGAACAGATTCGTCGTGAGTACGATGCAATATTTATCGCGGTTGGTGCGCACGTGAGCAGGAAACTCGGAGTGGAAGGAGAGGATTTAGAGGGTGTGGTGTACGGTATTGATTTTCTCCGTGACTTCAACCTAAACCTCTGGAATAACCATGAGAAAGTGGAAAAAATAGGGAAGAAAGTGGCGGTTGTGGGTGGTGGAAATGTAGCGATAGACGTTGCAAGATGCGCAATTCGACTGGGTTCTGACGTTACTGTCGTTTATAGAAGGTCGAGAGAGGAGATGCCTGCGAGAGAGGAAGAAATAAAAGAGGCAGAAGAAGAAGGTGTGAAATTTATGTTCTTAGCCACTCCAACGCGGATTTTGGGCGCAGGGAAAGTAGAGAAAATGGAGCTTATCCGGATGGAGTTAGGAGCACCGGATGAATCAGGGAGGAGACGTCCAGTCCCTATCGAAGGCTCGGAGTTCTTGATAGATGTGGACACGGTGATACCTGCGATAGGCCAAGCATCGGATTTGAGATTTCTTGAGGGTAACAAAGTGGAAACATTAAGAGGATTAGCAATAAAAGCAGATGAGTTCGGTATTACCGCAGAGGAAGGGATATTTGCAGGCGGTGATTGTGTTCGTGGTGCGGCATTTGCAGTCGATGCCATTGCAGATGGTAACGAGGCTGCGGAATCCATTGACAGGTTCTTAAGGGGTGTAGACTTAAAAGAAGGAAGAACTTCGCCGAAAATCCCGGCAGAGTTGCCTGAGGAGGCAGAAGATATAAAAGAAGAGTTAGAGGAAGCTCGAGGGCTGATAAGCAAGAAGAGAAGAATAGAGCTTGAAAGAATTGGAATAGAAGAGAGGAAGAAGAGTTTTGAGGAGATAAACATCGGGCTCTCGGAAGATAATGCGGTTGAGGAAGCGGAAAGATGTTTCAAGTGCAGAAGCTGTCTTTTGACGTTTCCAACTCCAACACTGTCAGTAGAGACTGAAGAAGAACGTGAGGGAATTTTGATAGATGCAGGTGATTTTATAGATAGGCTAACATACGTCACGGGCGTGAATAGATGTGCAGAATGCGGGATGTGCACCGCTTCATGCCCTGTAACGGCGATAGCCCCAAGGTTCTCACCAAGACGTCTCGCAGGCGAAGCATTAATAGAAGACGCAGGGAAATTGGCGTTAAGTGATGAAATATGGATGTGCACGACATGTGGTATATGCAATGCGATTTGTCCTTATGGAGTAGATTTCCTGCGTTTTATTCAGGGTGTGAGAAATGTAGCATTAAATAAAAACAGCGTGCCGCACTTTTTCGATGCCGGGCTATTGAGTGCTGAAGAAATAGGAGCAGATAGGCTGAGGTGGCTCGAGGGAAAAGAGGAACTGAAAGTTGCGGATAAAGGCAAGGTGTACTATTTCTCGGGTTGTCTCTCTTATCTTGATAGCGTATATAGCGACAGGGAGAACTTGAGGTTGCTTGAAATAGCACGGAGTGCGGTGAAGATACTCAATTCTATTGGGATTGTGCCAGCAGTGAGCAAAGAGGAGAAGTGCTGTGGTCATGATTTACTCTGGGCAGGGGACGAGAAGCGGTTTAAAGCGTTGATGCACGCGAATATAAAAGTGATAAGAGAAAGCGGAGCGAAGACGATTGTTTTTACATGCGCAGAATGTCTCAGAACGTTTGATATAGACTACCGGCGATTTTTTGGTGATTTGGATTTGGAATTTGAAGTCATGCATATCTCTGAATTCTTAAGATTAAGATTAGGGGATAAAGAACTGAAATTTGGTGACGGGAAAGAGCAGATTATTACCTATCACGACCCATGCAGATTAAGGCATCTTGGAGTGTATGAAGAGCCAAGAGAGGTTTTAAAGAGTATTCCGGGCGTAAGAATAAAGGAGATGGTGCATAATAAGGACCGAGCAACATGCTGTGGTGTAAGTGCGCTGTTAACGTGTGGCCCGGTTGCGAGAGAGATGCAAATCGAAAGGTTAACCGAGGCTGAGCAGACTAAAGCATCCAAGCTAATTGTGGCGTGTCCAAAATGCTGGATACATCTTGACTGCGCTTCTGCTTCAAACCCAAAACTTAGAATGGGAAAAGACAAACTACAAATAGAGGATTTGACGATGATGGTTGCTTCCCGGTTGGATTGTAATTCCCATTGAACCATACACCGTTTTAACATATTTTCCTCACTCTACCGGAATCTTCTCATATATCTCCACTCCACAAACTTCTTCATCCGGTATGCAAAAGCTTTGAACATCATGCCACCGTAATATATCACTGCTTTATCCTCACCGAGTGATATAAAAGCTCTTGGGTTCTGTATCGTGTTCTTTGGTCTGTATCTCCGCAATTTTTCCTCTTTCATTCCATATAAATAATAATATTTCTTTGGTAAAGCTTTCTTTTTGAAAGAAAGGTTTTTTATCGTTCTGATTATATTTTCCGCAGCCACTTTAGCCTGCCGTTCTGCCTCTTCTACATTCTGACCTGAACGAACACCTTCATTTTCGAAATATACCATATCCCCAACTGCAAATACATCCGTCATGCCTTCCACACGAAGATATGGGTCCACTTTTAGCCACCCCTTCTCCTTCGGGAGCTCGAGTTTCTCCAGGAGACTGTTTGGTCTTATCCCCGCTGTCCAGATGATAAGATCGTATGGGAGTTTCTTTCCTTCTTTGAATGTTATCTCCTCTTCGTTTACTTCTTGCACCGTCGTTTCCGTCAATATCTCAACACCTCTATGAGAGAGGAATTTACTTACATATGCGGATATGTTCTCGGTGGGAAAAGCGGGCAATATCCTCGGCATGCGCTCCACAAGATATATTTTTGCTGATGCTCTATCCCTAAAGTAATCAACCAATTCACCAGCAACTTCTACTCCAGCCAACCCGGCACCTATAACAGCAATGCGGATTTTCTTGGAGTAATCCAGGTTATCAAGTGCTTTTTTCGTCGCTATCGCCCCTTTTAAAGTGTCAACAGAGTATGATAGCTCTTCTGCCCCGGGGATTCCAAAAAATGTCTGCTCTGCACCGATAGAAATCACAAGAAAATCGTAAGGTATCTCTGAGTCTGATGTCTTCACCTTTTTCGCTTTAAAATCAATATTTATAACCGCTTCATTTATGAATTCCGCATTTATTTTCGATGCGAATTTATTTAAATCGCCGGATATCTCCTCTGCCGTGACTTTTCCGCTTAATATCTCTGGATACGCCGGCTGGTATTCAAGTCTCGCTCTACGGTCAATCATAAAAATATTAAGGTCTTTTGATTGTTTTCGCAGCTTGCTTAGCTTGCTTGCGACTTCTACGCCTCCAAATCCACAGCCCATGACAATAACTTTCATATTCATTATCTTATTCTCAATATAAAGATAATTGCCTGATCCAACAAATAACATCGCTAAAATGATCATTGAAGAAGACATCAAAAACACAGAGGACGAAATAAGAAAAACACCCTACAACAAGGCGACTTCGCATCACATCGGACGGCTAAAAGCAAAACTTGCCAGATTAAGGGACGAACTCCAAAAACGTGCAACCGCAAAATCCGCAGGTAAAGGGAAAGGATATGCGATAAAAAAGTCAGGTGATGCAACTGTCGTCATGGTAGGTTTTCCATCTGTTGGTAAGTCAACACTGCTCAACTGCCTTACCGGCACCAGTGCTGAGGTTGCTGATTATGACTTCACTACACTCGAAGTGATCCCGGGCACACTTCTCTATAAAGGTGCAAGAATACAATTCCTCGATGTCCCGGGACTTATCCAGGGTGCAGCAACGGGACGAGGGCATGGCAAGGAGGTAATATCTGTATTACGAAACGCTGACCTAATCCTCATCATCGTTGATGTCTTCTATCCGCAGCAGTTCGATACACTGGTAAAGGAGTTATACGATGCAGGTATTCGAATTAATTCAAAGCCTCCTGAAGCAGTCATTCATAAAAAGAGCAGAGGTGGAATCACAGTAAACAGTACCGTTGACCTTGAGTTCGATGAAAAAACAATTCGAGCTGTGCTATCAGAATACAAAATACACAACGCAGAGGTTCTTATACGAGAACACATCACACTCGATGAACTTATTGATGTGGTTCTCGGAAATCGTAAATACGTTCCCGCACTCGTGGTCATAAATAAGATGGATTTGGCTGATTCTGAGACGCTTCGGGCATGCATGGAACGGTTCCGTGACGCAGTTCTCATCTCTGCGGCTCTCGGCACGAATCTCGATGCCCTGAAAGATAAGATTTACAACGAATTAGGGTTTATACGCATCTATATGAAGCCTCAGGGCGCGTCACCGGATATGGGCAACCCACTGGTCATGAAAACGGATTCTACGGTTGCTGATGTCTGTTCTACCATTCATCGTGATTTCATAAACAAGTTTAGATATGCACGCATTTGGGGGCAGTCAGTGAAGCATAAAGGTCAGCGCGTGGGTCTTTCGCATGTGCTTGCCGATGGAGATGTGGTGAGCTTAGTAACGTGGAAATGATGGCCTGTAATTACTCAATATCTTGTGGATTTTGAGTAATTACTACTGGACACTCCTTTTTCTTAGCAAAGGTTCTTTTTCTAAAAGAAAGTGTAGCAGCAACTCATTCTCCCCATCCTTCTTCACTGAGAACCTTATATGGGAAGGCAAACCAAAAGAAGCGCAATCTCTTACCAAAAGACCATACTTCAAAAGCTCCCTTTTTACTTCTCTTGCACTTCCTTTTCCATCGCAAACATCAAAGATATAAAAATTCGCATCCGAGTATATTGCACCTCTAAACGCTTCCTCCATCCTCTTTTTACTCTTTTCTATCTTCTCCCTTGTTTTAACCAAAAAATCGTCACCTTCGGCTCCAATTACCGC
>JAPDIG010000062.1 GCA_025966525.1 Candidatus Methanophagales archaeon
TGTATACACTGAGCCTACACACATAAGACCTGGAGATGAGGATGTTAGAGTAATAGTCTATATAGAGAACAGCGGAGAAGCAGACGCAAAGGATGTCGAGGCAAAATTAATCTGCAATGAACAATTCGAGCCTTCCTGGTCTGGAACTGACCGCGCATATGTAGGACGGTTAAGCTCAGGCTATGCCGCAAAGGCGATATTTCATGTTGACGTCGCAGATAATGTAGATGCGGGAACGTATAGCATCCCACTGGTGATAAGATTTAAAGATACTGAGAATGTAGAATACCGGGGGGTAATGAGTGTAGATGTATTGGTGGAGCGAAAGCCGGAATTAGAGATTGCTTCTTTCTATACCGAGCCCACGAATATAAGCGCTGGAGATCACGTTATTCTGCATGTAAGGGTGCGGAATGTGGGTTCAGAAGAAGGTGAATCTGTTAGCGTCAGGATAACAGGAGAAGCCGATGTGCCTTTTGATTATGCTGTAACGAGCGATCACGTGGGTAATTTGAAGGTGAATGAGACAGGCGATGCAATATTGGAGTTCGATGTGGATAAAGATGCAGCGAAGAAAAAATACCAGCAAGGTCTGGAGATAAGGTGCGTTGGGGACCGTGACTTGGGAGATGATAATGTGTACACCTTCGATAAGCAAATTCAAATGGAAGTGACGTCAAGCAGTTCAGGAAATTCGTCTATTCCGGGATTTGAGGCTTTAGTCTCTTTTATCGCACTCCTTCTCGTTTTCTTTTTTATCGCGCGAAGAAAAAAGGGTAATTGTAGAAACAGGTAGGCACAGAAAGGACATTGACAAAATTAGCTTCTTTCCTCTGTCGGAATTATAAGAAGATAATCATAGCGGTGCTGATAATAGCGGTGTTTTTAGGTTTAGGCTACGGCATGACCGAGCTGCTTTCTCAACGTAACATGGAGAAGGAGATACCAAAGGACTTACCTGCTTTCGTCTTGCAAGAAAGGGTAGCAAGTAAATTCGGCAGCGAGGAAATGATATTTATAGCAGTTTGCCTGGATGAAGAAACCACCGCAGAAGATATACCCAGAGACATAAGGAATCCAAAAGTGGTAGAATCGGTAGTTGAATTGCACAAACGGCTTGAGAATGAAACATCTATTGAACGAGTTCTATCTGTTGCTCCACCATTTGAAGAAGGGGTACCAGATGATCTGGAAAGAGTGGAAAAAGTTCTATCTGGGAATTTCTCATCGTCACAGTTAAAAGGTTTTATTAACCGCGATTTCAGTATTATGCTGCTAAAAGTCAGTCCAATAGCAGGGTTAAGTGAAGAGGAGTTGAAGGAGGTAACTGGAATAATACAGGCTGATATAGATTCTATTACAAAACCAGCAGGTGTAAAATATAGAATAACGGGTGTTGATCCGCAGACATATGAAATAATAAAGGATCAATTTCCGGGTAGCTTGCGCAGGGTGACCATAGTGGTGGAGACAAAGCCAAGATATGCAAGTTCAGAAGAGATCAGAGATATCCGCGACCCCGAGGTATTGAGATACGTTGATTTACTCGCCGGGAGGGCAAAGCTTGTTCATGGTGTTGTGAGTGCGGAGAGTGCGGCGGATGTTATAAAAGAAGCGAATGACGGTCAAATACCAAATTCGTTGAGAAGTGTTAAGTCGCTGTTGAAAGAGTTAGAGAAAGAAAAAATCACGGCGCAAAGGGTAAGTGATTATATTAGCGAGGACTGTTCAATGACACTGGTAAGGCTGAACATCTTAGATGATGTGGATTCGGAGAAGATAGTAGAAGAGTTAAAGGAAGTAATAAATATTGAGACTCCCCCGGGCATATCTGTGGATATTACTGGCGGTCTTGTGATAGAGGTGACGATGCTAACTCAACGCACCCAAAATAATTAACCAGCCTGTTTTTATTTACTATTTCAACATTCCCAATCCGGCTTTCTTTAATATTTCGTGTTAAATAGTCCACAGCCATTTCAGAGCCAAAAATCGCTATCTTTTTTACTCTATACCTTGCAAGGATGAAATAATTTTTTAAAATAATTTTTTTTCTTACCTTGCCGTTAACCACTTCGTCCCTTCTTTTTAGATCGCCCTCTTTCGCTAAAGTCATTCATAATCTCTACTCCAAATATCTCACCTTCATTCGCATGGTGTAAAATGTGTATCCTGATAAACCCCAAAAAGATATTTTTGTGCCGTGCATTCAAAATGTAACAATTTTATCACTCCATTTGACTATCTCATGCAAATCTTTCATCGTTGACAATGGGCACATTTCCGAACCTTCAGATTGCCGAATTTTAAGGCACATACCACAGGCAAACATTTCGCCACCATTATCAACTAATGTTTGCATTTGTTCTGTCACCTTAAATTTACCCGTGTCCAGAGACTCGCACTCCACACCGTTCGCGAGTAAGAATACTTTTACTTCGTCGCCCTCTTTCAATGCGAAATTTCCAAACCGAAAAGCGTTCCAGACGGTTTCCGAATTAGCCGAATAGATTACGATTCCTATCTTCATGGTTTCATCTTATCAATCCCTGAGTTTCTGATTATAAAAAGCTTTTCGATTTTTTATGCCGTTTAAGTCCAGTTCTGTCAGTTAACTCATCCATCCCGATATTATCGAGGCAACTTTAACACCTAAGAGCACGAACAAAGCGATTATAAGTGTTTCCACTCCTGCTTTCATGCTTATCTCGCGCATTGCAAACGCAGCAGCGAAATCAGTAACTACACAGAACACCAGAGCCGCAACAAGCCCGTATCTCGCAAATATGAGTGCCATGGCTATTATCATAGGAAGTGCAACCACAGTTCCAAAAACTACCACTTTGATCAACTCTACATGACTTGCGTCTGATATCACTTTCGTCATGCCCGCCATTCTCGGGCATAGGATGAACAATGCAAATGCCGCCGATGCGATTAACAACTCTTTCATTTTTTTCGTACCTCCATTATTTCTTTTCAAAGTTAAGTATTCACTTTATCCTTAATCACCGGAAGCACACCATATAATAGGGCCACATCCACGCTTTCATCACGCAAGCATGTCTTACCATCAGACAATATCGTGCTTATGTTCTGGAGCCCTTGCTTTTTTGCCTCTTCTTCAATCCTCTTTACAGCCACTGGCTGCTTGTCTAAAGCGTATACTCTACCTCTATTTCCCACTAACTCAGCAGCAGGGAAAGTGTAAGAGCCTATACCACAGCCAAAATCCAGTATTATCTGCCCTTCCCCGATATCGATCTTATTCAACTCTTCCCGCGGTTTGAATGGTATGCCAAACTTATCCCTTAATCCTAAAAGGAAATACACTATTCTGCTATAAAAATTGCCTGGGTTCATAATTTTGCTCCTCTCTCGAATATTTTTTGTTTTTGATATACTCCATACCCTTCTCCGTCAGCATGTACAACCTCACCCACTCCCGCCCACCTCCGAGCACGGGCACACGGCACGTTCCACTCATTGGACATCCTCCACATCCTTGCCCCCCTCCCAAACCGATTTCCTTGAGATACCCGGCACGAACCATGAACTCTATCATCGCTACGAGCGCGGATTTCCTTATATCCAACTCCGCAGCAAGCTCGTCTAATGTGCCGCCTTTCTCTATCCGGCGTAGAATTTCCTCGGTTGTTGCCATTTTATTCTTTGCATTGCTACCCTGGGATATTTCTTGATTAAAAATGGAAAGGGGAAAAGAGGGGAATTAGCCCCCCGCCATTTTGGATTTTTAACGCGCTTTTCCTCTAAGGGACAGACCCAGCAGTGCTGCCTCTTAAATTCTATCATCCGCTCGTTATGATGATTACCCACGTCCTCTATTGTTATCTCCTCTTCTGTTACGTCATCCAAAACCACAAAGGGTGATAGCTCGAACGCTGGTGGTGCCTTTGCTCCTGGCATGTGCGCATCAACGGAAATAACTGCCGTGGATAATGCCAGCAAAACCAACGCTATTTGCATTTTGCTCTCTTCATTTTCATCCCGCTTCCTTCTCCTTTAAGATATAATACACAACCACCAGCGAGAAGGGGAGCAAAAACACCTCCGGGCAATACGGCGGCGCATAACTTGCTAAGAACCCTTCTAAGCTGTTGAACCAAGTCTCTTCTCCCGGGATAGAACCCGCTATCCGCGACCATATTGCCATTCCCGCCACGATCCATATCATTATGCTTCCCAGCACCGCCTTCGCTAATTGATGTATCTCTGCAAAATTCTTCACGCTGCTCAGGTAAAAGAAGCCCGCAGATAGGAGGATTATTGCCCTCCATGGCAGGAACATTGGGTCTGCGGCACCGGAGGAATCCAGAATACCCCATGTAAATCCCTCACCCGCGCTTGCAATCAGTTCCGCAGCGCCAAACGCCAATGCCACTGCACCTAAAACCGCGAAATATATCTGCCCAAATTTCTCTTCTACTTCGTTCATTTGTTTATGCCACCCCCAGCATGACTCCTACTAAATGTATCAAGCCGCCATAGACCAAGACCATCGCTACAAGCGAAGCGATGCTGCCGAGGAATTCTTTCCAGTTCTCTTCCTTCAGCATCAGTGCAAACGTCGCTAAGCACGGGAAATAGATGCAAAGCAAAACCACAGATGTGAACACCTGGAAAGTAGTCATTATCCCCTGTTCCATAAGACCCCCGAGCACTCCAACTGCTAAGTCCTTCCTCAGAAATCCCGCTATCAATGGCGATACTGTCTCGCCGGGCACTCCAAACCAGCTCATCAAAAATGAACCCAATACTGTGGCTAACCAATCCATCGCTCCCGTCAGATACATCAGACCCACTATCAGGCATCCTAATAGAACGAAAGGCACTGCGACCAGCAGGAAACGTGACGTCCTTATCCACAACTTACTGACGATATTTTTCATCATCGGCATCCGGTACGGCGGCACGTCCATTATGATCTCCGGTGACTTTCCGGGCACGATTTTGTTCAGGATGAACCCGAAGCCCAGATAACCTATGACTAAAGTCAGGAATATCCAGCCCATCAGCTCCGGAACCAGGTCTTGCATTATTCCTATCTGCGCTCCACAGGGCACAAACACACTCAACAGCGTGATCATCAGAAATCTCTGTTTCCTCGTTTCCAGAGGTCTCGTTGCTGTCACGCCCGGGATGTTGCAGCCCAATGCAAGGAACGTAGGGACAATCGCATAGCCGTGCAGACCTATTTTGTGCAGCACCGTATCAACGAGAACAGCCAGTCTTGGCAAATAACCTACGTCTTCTAATAGTGCAAACATCAGATAAAACGCCAGTACTGCCCACAGGACCACGCCAAATGGCACGAAAAAACCGCTGGTGAGCACGCCAAAAGACTCAAGGCAATTGTCCGATGCTACAAGCACTCCATTTTCTATATGCCCCGCGTCTACCATGAGTGCATAGAACGGGTTTCCCAGCCCGCCGGGGAAAACGGACTGCAGCCACGGCAGCCAGTGCTCATCGAATAGCCTGACCATGAAGCCATCAGTAAATAAGGTGCCTGCGAAATCAACAAAAAAAGACCAGAATCCGTACAGAACCGCAATTGCTACCGGTATTCCAGTCAGCGGCTTAACGGTGAGTTCCGCAATTGCATCCTTCAATGTATGTTTTCGTGCGCCAAACTCCACCGTCTGCTTCGATATCCTATCTATTAAATTCCAGCGCTCATCCACTGACAGCGGCACTTTCAACACCTCCTGCGTTTTCTATAATCTTTTCTATTTTCACAGGTGTCGCTTCTTTTATCTTAGAAACGAGCTCTTTGAACCCTTCTCCACTTATCGCTATCGTTGGCACTACGGGCACGCCTAGAATCCGCTCCAGTTTCTCCACATCTATTCTTATATTCTTGTCCTCTGCAACGTCCCACATATTTAACGCTACTACAACCGGATAGCCGCGTTCAATGATTTCTAATGCTAAATAAAGACCACGCTCTACTTTCGTTGCGTCGAGCACACAGATAACCACTGAATCCCGGTTCTCCTCAAGCATTTTCACTGCTACTTCTTCTGCCAGGTCCTTTGGCTCCAATGAAAATGCCCCTGGCACATCTATCAGTTCAACATCCTCACCTCCCAAATGCATCCAGCCTTTCGTGAAGTCCACTGTCGTTCCCGGATAATTAGACTCAAACACTTTTGCTCCTGTGAGCCGATTGAAGAAAACGCTTTTGCCCACATTTGGATGCCCCATCAGCAATATTTTCATCTCGCTATCCCACCTCCACCACTATTTTTTCCGCTACGCCCAACCCTAAAGACGTTAACGACTCATCCACTTCTACCACCACCGGTCCTTTTATAGGCTGCTTCGTTGCCATCCTTATATTCTTACCCTCCCTGATGCCCATACCTGCTACTTGCTTTCTTAAAGTCCCCTCTATCTCTTTCACCGTTCCTTCTTCATCAAAGTCCATTTCACTCAACTTCTTTTCCATTTTATCACTCTCACATCCTCCTCACGATAATCTTTTGCGCTATTCCGCGACCTATGGACACCGTGTTTCTATCTACCTCTACGGTAACAGGTCCATAGCAGGAAATCATGCGGACAACACTACCTTCAAATAAACCCCTTAAGAATAACTTCTGACGAATACCATGACCCCCTTCAACCACCATGACTCTGCCCTGCTCGCCGGGTCTCAAATGGCTTAAGGGCATTGTATCACTGTAACTGTTACTTACCATCTCTTTCACCTCAGGCTTGACTTCGCTTAATAGTCTCTTTACCTCCTGCTATCCCAAGCAGTTCAAATTTCTCCTTTAGAGAGGTTCCTCCGAATACCTTGCTTATCTTCGCGTGCTCGCCTTCCCAAAGATAATTAATCAGGATTGATTGCCCTTCCCGTTCTACCAGCACCTTCGACGCTTGACCTTCGCCCATGCTTATCTCGCGCTCGTCTATTTTGAACACCAGAGTGTCGTCAGGGAGATGTCGTAAGAACTCTATTTCCTTCCCTTTTTCTAAGCCAAGTTCAGCGAAATTATCTTCAAATACTTTTCCGCCTTCGCTTAATAGTTTCATTTTTACTCCTCATTTCTATTTAATAGTTAGGAATACAAAAATCCTACCCTAAAAAGTTTCGGTTTTTCTAAAAAGAACCGAAAAAAGATAGGTTTTGGGGAAAAGACCGAAAAATTCGGTCATGTGTTTTTCATCTACTTCAGTCAGAGTATTGTATGGACACAGCAAAATATCGAAAAATTTATATATGGAAAAAGAGAAGACGAAATATATTAAAGGCAGAGAGAAATTCAAAGAAAATAAAGGAGTGAGAATGGAAAAATGGGAGAGGAAGCGAAAGAGGAATTTGAGCCGAAAATAATCGGATTTACCTGTAATTGGTGTACTTATGCCGGCGCAGACCTTGCAGGGACGTCTCGAAAGAAATACCCGCCGAACGTTCGGCTAATAAGACTCATGTGCTCAGGGAGGTTAGATCCGATGTTTGTGCTCAAAGTGCTGTTAAATGGTGCAGACGCAGTGTTCATTGGGGGTTGTCATCCAGGGGAGTGTCATTACATAAAAGGAAACTTCTATGCCAGACGCAGGATAGCGGCAATAAGAACTATTCTGAAGCAGTTTGGGCTGGATAACCGGGTCAGGGCAGAATGGTGCAGTGCATCCGAGGGGGATAAGTTTGCAAGAATAATGAAGGAAATGGCGGAAGACATAAAGAAATTGGGACCTAATCCAATGAGGGGAAAGATACTATGAAAGGAACAGAGTTAA
>JAPDIG010000063.1 GCA_025966525.1 Candidatus Methanophagales archaeon
TTCCGATTGTTGCGGGATATGATAAGTATTTAACGTGGGTAGAATCGTCAATAGACTGAAAATACGAGGGAAAATCAAGATTCAAACAAAACTATTTATCTAATCTGAACGCCATTAATCCTAATACATAGAAGAGGGAGAAAAGATAATATAATGGTTCGCGTTGGCGTTCACGTCTCGATTGCAAAGTCGATAGATAAGGCAGTGGATAGAGCATTAGAGAAAGGTTGTGATACGTTCCAGATATTCTCGAGAAACCCACGCGGGTGGAAGATCAAGGAACTTACAGCGATTGAGGCAAAGCGATTCACTGAGAAGGTTGAACATTCCAGGATATTCCCGCCGGTAGATCATATGCCCTACCTTCCAAATCTTGCTGCACCGACTGATGATGTTTATAAACGGTCTGTGGAATCTCTTATTGAAGAATTGAGACGGTCTGACGATTTACACATCCCGTACCTCGTCACCCATCTTGGTAGTCATCGCGGATATGGAAAAGCAGGGGGTTTTCAGAGGATAGCGGATGCAATTAACACGGCATTCAACGAAGTTGATAACGGAGTGATGCTGCTTCTGGAGAATACTGCCGGGACAAAGAACAGCATGGGCGGGACCTTCGAGGATATTCGACATATCATGAACCGTATTGAGCAAAAGGAACGAATAGGGGTCTGCTTTGACACCTGCCACGGCTTTGTTGCCGGGTATGATTTACGGACTGAAGAGAGCCTGAAAGCCACGGTGCAGCATTTTGAGGAGGTCATTGGACTTGAACATCTGAAGCTCATCCACCTCAACGATGCAAAGGCGGGTCTGAACTCGCGACTGGACCGGCATGAGCATATTGGGCTTGGGTATATAGGGGAGGATGCTTTTCGCATGATTCTCAAAGAAGAACACTTCAAGGAGTTGCCGATGATCCTTGAGACTCCTGTTGATAACCGGAGAGGCGATATCGAAAATATCCAGAAGGTGAGGGAACTTGCTGCTCAACCGTAAGGTGAGAAGGTCGTGAAATTATTGCCCTTACTTATATTATACTTACAATACTTCTTCATCTTCTCGTCGCCACATCGGGTAAACGATGCATAAGAATTTCAAATCCAAATTGCCCGTGTTTTGAATGCATTGCTTTGAATGTGGTGGGATATAAATGGCTTGTCCAGAATGAACGGCTGCGGCTTCATCGTCAATATACATTATGCCTTCCCCCTCCAGGATATAATATATCTCAGCAGAGGTTTTCAGCCTATGTCGAAGTGTCGTTTCGCCTGGCTTTACAATTGCATGAGCTATACTAAAGTGAATTGCCAGACCTTCAGCCTCTTTAGCAGGGTGCAGTAGTTCACAGAGAATAGTATGGTCTAAAGCTGTAAAATACTGACAATTTTGTGTGTCTTTTATAAGCATATTCCCCTCCTAATATTTTTTATCTTCCCATTTAACCACTTTAACAATAACTGGATAAGTACTAAACCCATAAAAAATTTAGAAGATGAGCATCACAAGAGGGTGAATAAACGTGCCAACAGATATCGAAAAAGTCATGCAGATCCTTAAGAAACGGCATCAAGACAAAACATCGGCATTGGCGGATGTATCAACGAGAAAAGACCCTTTTCTAACCCTGATTTCATGTCTTTTGAGTCTTAGAACCAAGGATGAAGTGACTGCCAAAGCTTCAGAACGGTTGTTTACACGGGCAAAAACTCCTGAGGAGATGCTAAACCTAAAAAGGGAGGAGATAGAGACTGCAATCTATCCTGTTGGATTCTACAAGAGAAAAGCTGAGCAAATTCTTGAAATCTGCCGTGTCTTAGTCGAGAAGTACGATTCTCGTGTCCCGGACGAGATAGACGAGCTCTTGAAACTCAGGGGTGTTGGTAGAAAGACCGCAAATATCGTTATCACCATGGGGTATAATAAACCCGGTGTCGCAGTTGATACCCATGTCCACCGTATATCCAACCGCCTGGGACTCGTATCAACCAAAACTCCAAATCAGACGGAATTTGCTCTACGAAAAACGCTCCCAAAGCAGTATTGGATTGTCTTTAATGACCTGCTTGTCATGCATGGCAAAACTATATGCACGCCTATCAGCCCGAAGTGCAGCATCTGCCCGATTGTTGCGTATTGCAAAAGAGTTGGCGTAACTCGTTATAGATAAAATACTTCTAAAAAGCGGCTTTAGGCTTATATAAAGGCACTCATACCCTGAGCTTCTCAATAGCAACTTCCGCCGCTTTTTTTCCTGACATCAACATCGCACCAAAAGTAGGACCCATTCTTGGAAGCCCGTATGCAGCAGAGACAGCCATTCCGGTGACTATCAACCCAGGATAAAATTCATTAGTATGCTCTACCACAAGATCCTCTGACCGCTCAACCCACATCGCACCCTGCCCTTTTGTCTTAAGCAGCCCTCTTTCTCCTAATTTCTTTACTACTGAGGCGTCGTGACCCGTTGCGTCTATCACGAATTTAGATTCCAGTGAAACGGGGTCAACGCAGGCTATTTCGCGTGGAAGAGTCGAAACAGCAGTCCAATTCACCACCACCCCGCTTACCTTCTCACCATGAAGAACCACATCATCCAGTGAAGCCATATTTAATATTTTCGCTCCCGCATCACAGGTCGCAGCAATTAATTTCGAGCATGCCTGTGGTGCATCAGCAACGTATAACCCCCTTACTTTGCTATATTCTTTATAAGGCACTCCAAGCTCATCCAGAATGCTTTCTGCCGGCGACCTGACCGTGAGCTTGTTCATCAAAAACCCACCAAGCCAGAATCCACCGCCTAAATAGTTGTTTCTTTCTATAAGCAACACCTTTACACCTTTGGATGCCAGCTCCTTACCTGCCATCAGCCCTGAAGGACCACCACCTACTATGATCACCTCAGTCTGCACGTATTTTTCAAATTCTTTTGCAAATTCATCCACTATCGCTCTCGTAATCTGGCTCTCCGATGCCGGTGAAAATTTTACGGTCATAGAATTTACCAACCAATTGTTTTTTATTTATATTACAAAAGAACTTAAACCTCTTGAACTTTTACTTTTGAATTGCGAATGGAAAAGTGCTTTGCCAATTCCGCCACTATCTCCTCTGCTATCAGGCTCTTCACCCCCTTCACGTGCTTTATGTCCGCATCCTTCTGACTTTCTCTTACTATATACACCTCGTTTTCTTCTGTTCCTATCCCACCCTTGCCCACGTCATTTGCAACTACCATTGCAAGGTTATATCTTTCCATCTTTCCCCTCGCACTTCTTATCAGTTCCTCTTCAGAAACGTTCGTTTCTGCTTTAAATCCTACGATAACAAGTTCTGGGAATTCATTCCGCACTTCTTCTATCAGCTTCCCGGCGGGAATGAGATGCAAATAGAAATCCGCGCCTGATGGAATTTTCACTTCCGATGGCGCAACGGTGAAATCAGAAATAGCGGCAGCGGATATAAGCACATCATATTCTTCCCTCTTCTCTTTCCCTTCGCGAAGTTCAGTAACGCATGCATCAATCATTTCACGTGCAGTTTCCACCCTGACTTCTTTAACCCCCGTCAAATTCAGTTCTTTACTGTGTATGAGCGTGACCTCAGCACCGTGTTTATATGCTACCTTAGCGATTTCAATTCCCGTTATGCCGGAACTTCGGTTTGTTAATATCCTTATAGGGTCTATCGGCTCGATGGTGGGACCGCCTGTGATAAGGATGCGTTTTCCTGCAAGCGTTTTGGGCGAAAGCACGTGCTCAACCGTAAGAATTATATCCGAGACCGAGACAATTTTCGCAAGCCCTTCCTCAAATTTGGGGCCTATGACCGTTACGCCAAGACTTCTCAGCTTGTCTAGGTTCTCTATCAGAACTGGGCTCCTATATATGGTCTCGTGCATTGCTGGCACCACGATAATGGGAATCCCGGACCCGAAGGCAGTGGTTGCAAAAGCGGTTACGGTTGTATCAGAAACGCCGCCGGCAATTTTATTTAGCGTATTTGCGGTGCACGGAGCAATGATAAACAGGTCCGCCGAACCCTCCATCCCCAAAAACTCTACATGCTCTATCTTCCCCATTAATTTCGTTATCACTTCGTGTCCCGTGGCATAATGTAGCGTATAGGGATGAATTATTTCAGTGGCAGATTCGCTCATCACGCCATACACATCCGCACCATGTCTTATCAATTCACGCGCGAGTTCAACGGTTTTAACAGCCGCAATAGAGCCGGTAACGCCTAAAACTATCTTCTTTCCCAACAAAGAATGGCTTTTTGTCCCTTTTATCCTGAGAGTTGGATGTGGTCCTCTTCCTTTCTCTGCCATAATGGACCGGTCGGGATTTGAACCCGAGGCCTCTCGCACGCCAAGCGAGTGATCTTCCAACTGATCTACCGGCCCTTACAGACTCCCTGATACATCCTCCATTATCCTCTCACAATAGACACATCGGAATCGAGGGGGGTTCTCGCTCACCGTGATGAATTTAGAAATAACCGGCTCCTTTTCCGCATTGGATATACAATTAGGATTAGCACAGCTTATAATGCCCTCTATTGACTTCGGAAGGTAAACACTATGCTTTCCTATTACTTCTGAATCACGTATTATATTTATTGTTGCGTTTGGTGCAATCAAAGCGATTTTATCAACCTCTTCAGGCTTTAGCTCCCGGTCTTCCACTTTTACTATGTCCTTTCTGCCCATCTTCTTGCTTCTCACGTTCATTACAACGCTCAAAACCGCGTCAGTTCTTGCATTTATCCCTAATATTTTCAACACGTTTAGCGCCTGCCCTGCGGTGATATGGTCAATAACAGTTCCATTTTTGATTGGCACTATTTTTAATTCCTTTTTCATCTTTTTCCTCATCCATTTTTCGCGAGAAGCCGAAATGGGGCCGCCGAGATTTGAACTCGGGACAACTCGGTCTTCAGCCGAGCGCTCTCCCAGTCTGAGCTACGGCCCCGCTTCTACTAAAATTTTATTTCCTTTTTTCACTTATAAATATTCTATTCTACCAACTTTTTTATTTTATTTATGATGGAAGAAGAGATAAAAAAAGCGATTGATTTTGTGGCATCGAAAAATGCCGGAGTAAGGTATGCAGATATTCGCATAGAAAAGGGTTCGGCAACGGTCATAGAACTAAGAGATGATGTCCTCAGAGAGATGAGTTATGGTATAGACCAGGGCGCAGGCGTAAGAGTCTGCTATAAAAACTCATGGGGGTTCTCTTCTTCTAATGACATCACATTAGCCAGGTTAAAAGATGCTTTTGAAGACGCTTTGAACATCGGTAGAGCGCTATCGCTGTCAGCATCGAATAAGAAGGTAGAAGCCGTAAAAATGGCGGACACAAAGCCAAAGAATGACTATTTTAAATTAAAGCCGAAAATAAACCCAGATGATGTCAGTATTGAAGAGAAGAAGCGCATGGTTAAAGAGGTGCATAAAGCTGCAAAGGAGCACTCTCCGTACATAAAGACCGTCTCCATCTTATACTTAGATGGTTACGAGGAGAAGCTATATGCGGATTCAGATGGGAGTTATATTGTAATGGAGACGCCCGTGGTTTTTATGCGTGTGCGCACAGTGGCGAGAAAGGGGAACGTTTTGCAGGAAGGCACAGAAAGCATAGGAGCTGTGGCGGGGTTTGAAGCCATAGAAGAGGAGAATCCCGAGGTCGTGGGCGTAAAGGCAGCGGATAAAGCGGTGAGACTGCTTGACGCTGAGCTGCCCCCCGCTGGTGAGCTACCAGTGATAATGGACAACAAGCTTGTAGGTGTTTTTATGCACGAGGCGCTTGGACATTCCGCGGAAGCAGATCACGTTTTACGTGGTGAATCAATATTGAAGGGTAAATTGGGCGAGGAGATAGCATACGAAGGTCTGACAGTTGCTGACGATCCAACTATCGAGCTTTCTCATGGTTATTACAGGTATGATGACGAGGGAATGATGTCAAAAAGAACAGAGATAATAAAAAACGGAATTTTGGTCTCATATTTGCACACACGAGAAACTGCGGGCAGGTTAGAAGCGATACCTACCTCGAACGCACGAGCTGCGGATTATTCTGAAGTTCCTTTGGTCAGGATGAGCAACACGGTAATTGAGGAAGGGGACTGGAATTTTGAAGATATGCGAGAGGGCATGCTGTTTGGAATCTATGCCAGGGGTATGCGTGGAGGGCAGGTAGATACAGTAAGGGGTGAATTTCAGTTCAGTGCAGAAGAGGCATTTCTGATAGAGAAGGGTGCCCTTTCAAAAAGGCTGAAAAACGTTTCTCTTTCCGGAAGAACCCTGGACGTACTGAAAAACATAGATGCCGTGGGTAATGATAAAAAGCGAGGTTCAATAGGATTTTGCGGTAAAGATGGTCAAGAAGTCCCTGTTTCTGAGTATGCCCCGCATGTAAGGGTAAAGAAGCTACTGGTTGGTGGTGCTTCGGCTTAGGATATATTTATAACCGCTCCTTACGAACTACTGATTACATTATGGATAACATAGGGAAAGCAGTGGTTATTTTTTCTTTGCTGGGCGTTGGTATCTTATACGGGATATCTTCTTTTGTAGAGCCCGCTTACGTGCCTTTGGAGGAAGTTGCGGTTGGACCGCATGAAGGTGCGCTTATACGCACAATAGGTGTTATCACCGATTTCAGCACCACGGACCATGGAAATCTGCTCACGCTAAGAGGAGACAAAACAGAGCTGCCAGTATTTGTCGAGTCGACAAATGCAATGAATGGACAATTAAAATTGAACTATGGCGATGAAATAGAGGTTCAAGGCAGAGTGCAGTTATACAAAGGGAGGTACGAACTCGTAGCTGATGAAAACACCATAAAAAAGTTGAGTGCCGAAAATGAAAGCGCTGTCTCTTTCGTGCCACAGATAGCGAGACATCCAGAGGAGTATGAAGGAAGGAGGATAAGCGTTGTGGGTTATGCCAGGGACGTTCAGAAGCACGTTTTTTATTTTGGCGATGAGAAAAGCAAATATTGCATGAGAGTGAAGGTGGAGGGGAGAGCAAGGGCGAGGACTGATAATGGCTCTATCCCCATTTCAGAGTTGCAAAAAGGAGATAAAATAATTGCAGAGGGCGTATTTAGATATAACCCAGAGAATATGAGGTATGAATTGAATTTGATTTCTTTGAGACGGTGTTAGCTTATTCCAAAACGGTATCCTCATCAGAATAGGGAGGAGAACAGAAGCATAAGATTTCCATAATTCCTTTACCTTCCAGAATGTAATATA
>JAPDIG010000064.1 GCA_025966525.1 Candidatus Methanophagales archaeon
CCATCGGTGGACTCATTGATAAGAAACGGATTGGGGCTTAAACTGCCGATACCGATATAAATTAGGAGGAGAGAAAAAATGTTTAGAAAAATATTGTATCCGACGGATTTCTCGGATTGCGCCACGAAGGCGCTGGAATATGTGAAGAAATTGCGAGAAGCGGGGGCTGAAGAGGTTGTGCTCGTGTATGTGATAGATGTGCGAGAGATAGAGGCAATGGCAACGGGTGTAGCGGGGCTCGGAATGACAACGGCGGAGTATGAGAACGAACTTCAAAAGAAGATGCGAGATGAAGCGGAGAAGAAATTAGAGGCGGTCAAGATGGAGCTAAAAAGTGTCGGGTTGAAAGTGAGTGTGAAAACACCTGAAGGAATTCCGTTCAAGAAGATACTCAGGATTGCAGAGGACGAAGACGTTTCACTCATCGTGCTCGGCTCGCACGGGAAGAGCAATATCAGGGAGATGCTGCTCGGTTCGGTCTCTGAGAAGGTGGTTAGAGGTTCAAAACGACCTGTGCTGGTGATAAAAAGGGAGACTACGATTATGTGGTAAGGTAAAATGCTCGTTAAGAAGGTGGAGATAGCACAAGTCATGCCATGCATCGCAGACCCTGCGAAGATAAGGGTGATTGCGAAAGCAGACCATCGGCTTGAGGAAGTCTTGCCTTATCTCGACAAACTCATACCGACTGCACTATATTCAGAGCGAGGGGGATTCATAACTTACAAGCGTGGATTGAGCATCATCACGCTGCATGTCTCAGGCGAGATAGCAATGACGCAAATAAGAGATAGCGATGAAGCTGTGAAGATACTGAACGAGATAAAAGAGAAGATTAACGATACATGGGCGCGAAGAGCAGAGATAGACCTGAGCAAGCTAAAAGAGCGGATTCAATTAGGTCCATTTGATTTGTATGCATACCTGCCGAAGACGAACTGTGGAGAATGTGGCGAGAAGACGTGCATGGCTTTTGCTATAAAGGTTCTCAACGAAGGGAAGAAACTCAGTGATTGCACTGTTCTCGCGGAGGATAAATACAGGGGTGCGAGGGACACATTGGTCTCTTTGCTCGAATCTGCGGGATATGAAGTATAGGAGTAACGATAAAAGAATCAATGAAAAGGGATAACATAAGACATTAATGAACTAAAAGTAAAAGGGTAAAGAGGTGAAAAACAAAATAAATTATATGCTTATAGGGCTATGACAGCTATACCACCTTCATACGATATATCATCAGAGACATTGGAAAAAGTAAGGAGCCTCGTGAAAGAAGATGTTGAAGACATAGCTTTTATTTTTAAAGTCTTATCCGACCCAATCAGGATAGGAATATTGAAGGCATTGAATACCGACAACCTCTGTGTGTGCGTTTTTGTTGAAGTTACGAATCAAAGGTATTCGTTCCTCTCTTACCATCTGAAACTGCTTAAAGAGGCGAAATTGGTGGATTACAGAAAGAAAGGCAAGTTTTTAATGTATAACCTGACGGAGTTAGGAAAGAGGATATTGGATATTGTCATGGAGATAAAAGAATCGCTATAATTAATCGCTCTTGCATCTTCGAATATGTCCTTTGCATTACCAATTTCAACAATCGTCCCCAGATACATTACCGCTATTCTGTCACTCATATGTCGCACAACCTCGAGATCATGCGAGATAAAAAGAAGTGTAAGGGCCAAATTTCTTTTTCAAATCCTTCATTAAATTGAGAACTTGTGCCTGAACAGAGACATCCAAAGAAGAGGTAGGCTCATCAGCAACAACAAAATCGGGATTTAATGCGAGAGCCCTCGCAAGCACAACCCTTTGATTCTGTTCACCACTGAGCTGAGAAGGATAACGATTTATATGTTCTGGGATGAGTTTCACTATCTGCATTTTTATTGTAACGTCCAAACCCTTTGTCGGTTCGTCGGCGATAATTAAAGAGGGGTTGCATGCAAGTCCCATTGCAATCATTGCCCTCTCTTTCATTCCACCGCTAAATTCATGCGGATACTCATTTGCCCTTTTCTCTGGCGGAGGTATTTTACGGATTCGAGCATTTCAATCACTTTTTCTTTTGCCGTTCTTTTATCCAACCCTTGATACAACGGAATCACTTCTCCTATCTGGTTTCCCACTTTTAAAACTGGATTCAAGGGTGTTGTTGGGTTCTGAAGTATCCTAGCTATCTCCTGTCGAATAGAGCACTGGCGCAGTAGCCTTAAGCCATCGATATCAGTATCAACCGTTTCCAGCTTCTTGTCTGTATATATCCGCAATAGCCCTGTTTCCAGTGCCCCCCCCCTTTCTAAAATTCCGTACATCGGGTTTTCCCACAGTACGGCTTCAAGTTCAGGTGCCACCACTAAGCTCGCAATGAGCCCTTCCCTGTACATCTGTCATCGACTTCGTCTGACCCAAAACTATCGGTATCAAATGAACAGGTTTGACCCACACTTTGAGACTTTGGTTGTATTAACATCCCTATCCCAGCACTGAGTCTGGAAGAAGTGTACCCGCTGTCTCTCCTGAACCCAGAGGTCCTCGCTCCACCAGGTTTATCATCATCCTGGCTTCTCCGCTTATCGACCTCATCCGCCAGTCTCCAAACCTCCTTTCCATTTCCCTCTTCGGTTATAGGAACGGTCTTTGTCCTTTTAGGGTCATCCAGACTGGTTTGGAGACATTCCGAGCTTTCTCTGCTGTTCTCTCCAGAATTGCCGCCTTCAGTCCGCCGGTAGCTTCCTTGTGTGCATCCCTCAGTTTCTTCCAACAAGGATAATAACCATCGTCTCGGGGCAGAGGAGACTTGGCAACTACAATAATAGATATTTCGGCATCTATTCCGTTCGCTCTCCCTACGGCCCTTCTGGTTGCTCGCCTCCCTATAGAAGGCATTTACTTCCGAGCTTTCCGCCATTGGATCACTCCAACCACTGTCGGGTATAACTACATTGCCAACTGAGAATTGCAATGGTGGGACTTCCACCCACAAGACCAACAGATAGCTTCGCTGCACTACCCCTCATCTTCTTCATCTCTTCTTCGCTCAACCTTAGAAGATCTTTTTCTTTATATTTATACCGAATTTTCCCTCCCATCCTCGTAGGTGCCTGGAGCAGTCGTATTATGGTCATTCCCAAAATAGTTTTACCACAGCCTGTCTTCGCCTATTAGTCCCAACTTTTCATGTATTCACGGCTTTTACAAGCCCGTTCTTAGTTTGGAACCATATTTTTAGGTTTGTTATTCTTAATACACTCATACTCGTGTCACACCTCTCAACCTCGGATTTATCAATTCCTCCAATGAATAACTGATAAACATGAGTGAGAGTATTGTGAACGTAATGCACAATCCCGGTGGAAGCATCCACCATTTCCATATCTCAGATATGAATATGGTGGGATATTCAAAAGCATAATGGAGAATCATGCCCCAGCTCTTTGCAGTTGGGTCTCCCAAACCTAAGAAGCTCAATCCTGATTCTGCAAGTATTACATGCCTCGCTTCTATGATTAATTGCACAATAATCAATGGGACCACATTTGGAAGAATGTGCCTCCCTAGGATATAAAAATCACGGGCACCGAGCATTCTCGCAGCATCGACGTAAGGTCTATTTCTGAGTGATAACACCTCTGAGCGTATAATGCGAGCCGTGAATGGCCATCCAAATAATATGAATATAAATATGAGATTCCAAATGCTTGGTCGCAGGAATGCCACGATTACAATTATCAGGGGAAGTCTGGGAATCGCAAGGAACCCATCCACAATCCGCATTAGGAAAAAACCCATCCTTTCATAGTACCCCGAAAGTAGACCGAGAGCCGTCCCTATAATACATGATACGGCAGATACGAAGAAAGCAATAAATAAGGAGACTCTTGAACCATATATAAGCTCGCTCAATATATCCTGACCTATATCATTCGTGCCAAGCAAATGGTCTGAATTTGGATGCTCCAGGGGTTTATACATCTGATGCGGATCGTATGGTGCGACAAAAGGCGCAAAAATTGCCGACACCATGAAAAAGACCATTATTCCAAGTCCCATCAATCCAGGCATGCTGTTCCTATACTCTTTCAAAAAGGCGATTATCCTTCTCATTCGTGCTTCACCCTTGGATCTAAATGTGCATACGTCATGTCTGCAACGAAATTCGCTGTAATAATAACAAGCGTGATAATCAAGAATGCACCTTGCAGTAATGGATAATCCCGGTATGTAACCGCATCATAGAGCAGTCGTCCAACACCAGGATATGCAAACACGGTCTCAACAAAAATCGTTCCGCTGATCAAGAATCCAACTCTGAGGGCAATCATCGTGATAATCGGAAGCAGTGCGTTCTTCATCGCATGCTTATGCATAATATACCACTCACTCAAGCCTTTTGCCCTCGCTGTCAGTATATAATCTTCTCCTAGCACATTTAACATCGAATTCCGCATCAAAAGGTATATGCCACCGATATGTGCAATCACAAGCGTCATCGCCGGAAGGAGCAGGTGCCGAAATGTATCCAATGCGGCTTCAAAAGGTGTTGAATATTCTGCAAACGGCGTTTGCGCACCTGATATAGGGAAGAAACTTAAATTCACACCTAACAGAATAATAAAGAGCATTCCAAGGAAGAAAGATGGAAAGGAGCTTATAGAGAGAACGAAAGTGAGCAGTTCCACATCCCTCTTACTGCCTCTATTCCAGGCAGATATAGCACCCAGAACGATTCCCAGAACTATATAAATTGCGGTTGCCGTTCCAACGAGAAGAAGCGTCCATTTCAGTGCTCCAGTCAATATGTCTGATACCGGAGCGCCGAAATATATTGACCATCCAAGGTCACCATGCAGAATGCCGAGCATATAGTCGTAGAATTGTTGCAGAAGCGGCTTGTCAAGTCCGTAATATGCGAGCAGTTCCGCCCTCATCTCTTCATCCAGCACGATGGGCATGTCCATGGTCGGGCTGCCGGTTAGAAATGAAAGCGGGTCGCCGGGCATCACCCTGGGTAAAAAGAAGTTAAAAGTTAGAATTAAGATGATTAGAGTAATATAACTTATTATTTTTGTTATTCTGTTCATATTATAAAATAAAATAGGGGACTTATCGCCCCCTCTTCCTTAAAAATAGATACGCAACTGCCAACAGACCTGCAATTGCAAATGTTGCTTCGAATCCAGGCGGTTTGGGTGTAGGCGTTGGTGCAGCGCTTGGAGGAGGTGTAGCCGTTGCAGTCGCCATCGGTGTTGGTGTGGGTGTTGCTGTTGCCGTTGGTGTGGATATAGGTATAGGTGCTTCCGCTCCAACGAATACAAGTTTGTTCAGCTCGTATGGAATTCCATGCGCTATGCCGTTTTTCGTATAAAACCACGTATCGAGCTTTTCTGGGTTGAATATTGCCCATCGCTTTGGGTGATAGAGTGCATATACCGGAAGGTCATCAGCAATCGTCTCCTGGAGTTGATACACGAGTTGTTTTCGCTCTTCAAAATCCATCGTGGTAGCTTGTTCCTCGAAGATGGAATCGTATGAGTCGTTGTGATATGTGCTTGCGGGCCAGTCAGGAGCTTCCAATATGTCGGGATATGAGCACCCACCATGACCATTTATCGCAAGGAAGAAATTACCCTCTTTAAGGATTGTATCTACTGTGCTCTTGTCCATTGGTTTTACATTTATCTTTATCCCAACCTCTTCCAATTGCGATTGTATAAGTTCTGCTTCCCTTGAGAATTTACTAATCGTTATCAGCTCGAATTCCATGTCTTCTCCGGTTGGGTACTCCCTTATTCCATCGCCATTGCTGTCAATGAAGTTCAAAGCATCGAGCATTTCGTTAGCTCTCGTTACATTGTGCTCATAGCCTAAAAGGTCGGGATTATGCCATTCTATGCCCGGTTGGAGGATACCGGGGTTTGCAGGTATTGCACCGCCATGCACCACTTTTTGGATAATCTCGTCATTGTCTATACCATAAGAGATGGCATGCCTGAATTCCGTGATATTTGTAGGATATTTTTCGCAGTTGAAGATGAGCTGGAGCACCCAGTAGCCAGGTCCTTCTATTATCTTGAAATTTGGGTTGTCTTCAAACTCAGCGACTACGTCTATATCCTTCCTCCAGTATGATGCCTCATCTAAATGGCCGGTCTTCAATGCGAGCGCTGTATCGCTGACCTTCGTCGAAATGAGTTTATCTACGAGTGGTTTTCCCTTGAAATATCCCTCATTTGCCTCCCATAAGTAATACCCTTCCTCTTTGTTATATTCCACCAGTTTAAAAGGTCCTGTTCCTATAACGGCTTCCTTACTCCTGAACTTCTTCGGGTCTTCAACACCGCTCCATATATGTTTGGGAATTATCGGAACATCCCCGGCAATAGTCACCAGGAAATCTGCTACCGGCTTTTTAAGGTGTATAACAACGGTAGAGTCGTCCAGAGCATCCACACGGTCTATGTACTCTAATGACTTGAACCACTTTGGTCGTGGGTGTTCTTTCATATAATCGAACGTGAACTTCACGTCATCTGCGGTAAACGCTTCTCCATCGTGCCACTTCACTCCCCTGTGAAGGTGGAATGTCCATGCCTTACCATCGTCAGACATCTCCCAACTATCTGCAAGCCAGGGTATCACGCCTGTTTCGTCCTTCCAAGTCAGCGTGTCAAAACCGAAGCTCAGATAAATATAGCCCATACCTCGTGGATAGAACGCATACGGCGAGGGATAACCGAAATCTCCACCCAATGTACTGCCTCCAAACTTCACTACTTTTTCTTCGCTCGCTACTACCACTCCGCTGAATACACTACACAAAAGTATTGCCAGACCAAATATAGCCAGAGTTTCTTTTCTCATTTTTTTCATACTACCTCCTAAATCTTTATGCACATCCCCTTACTATTCCCCCTTCTTTCACTCTTTTCCTTATGACCTCCTACTTATTTTCACACCTTTCGTAATATATCAACAATTTTTGTAATATATAAACGCTTCAAAAAAATTAACCGAAAAGCTTTTATACTGATATTTCAAACATATTTAAAGTGATGTAGTATGAAACACTTTTCGATAATAGTAGTGTTGGCGGCGGTGGTGGCGGTAGTTTTTTTCGCAGTGGCAATTGGTGCGATAAGTGCACAGGTGATGCCTGGTTCTGCGCACTCTAATCTGAGCTGTACTGACTGTCATGGCGGTGCACCC
>JAPDIG010000065.1 GCA_025966525.1 Candidatus Methanophagales archaeon
AGAAATAAAAGAATAAAAGTCGAAAACCTTCAAAATTACTCTATCCCTGTCAACGTCTCGGTGGTTCGCGAGCAGAGTTTCGACGACATCAAAATCAACATCACGCCTGATAATGACTTTATCCTGCATCCAAAAGAGAACGAGCAGATAGATTTTACCGTTACTGTACCAGAAAACTATACTGCGGGATATTATTGCGGGAAAATCGTAATGAAAAGCGATAACTCATCCATTTCTATTCCTTTTGCGTTGACACTCAAGAAGTCAACCTTACCCTGGATATTCCCGGGTGCCTTCTCAACGACCCCATCTACGATAAGTAATGCGGAAGCAGAGAAACAATGGGAACCTCGTTATCCAATAGAATCCGGAGGATGTGTGTATATCAAATAAGATTTAGCTGTGAAGATGCAGAAGAAAGAAATGGAAACCATAGAAGAAGAAATAAAAGAGTGCAGGCGTTGCGAATTATGGAAAACGAGAACTAACCCCGTTGCTGGTGAAGGCTCATTAACTGCGGAAGTAATGTTCGTAGGCGAAGCTCCGGGTTACTATGAAGACTTAAAAGGCAGACCATTTGTGGGTAAAGCAGGAAAGGTGCTCGACGAGTTGTTGGACTCAGTAGGGTTAGAAAGAAGCGAAGTTTATATCGCCAATGTGCTAAAATGCCGACCGCCGGGGAATAGAAATCCAACATTAGGGGAGATAAAAGCATGTACTCCTTATTTGGATGCGCAAATGGAAATCATTGCACCCGCAGTTATCGCTACACTTGGGAACTTCTCGTTGGTTTATATCTTCGATAAATTCGGATTGAATGCAGATAAAATAAGTAAAATACACGGAAAAGTCTTTACGGTACGCACGATTGCAGGTATTAAAAAGGTAGTACCCTTGTATCATCCCGCAGTTGCTACTTACAATCCCGGGATGAAAGAAGTATTGGTTGATGATTTCAAGGTGTTGGCAAGATGTTTTTCATGATTTGGTATCGTCAGCAGATAAAAATCCGGTCACGGCACAGGCTCCTCTTGCGTCAACTGACTCTTTGCCCGGAAGCTTTATATATATATGGTGTCAAATATACATAAAGGAGGTAATTTATGATGGTAAAAAAGGCGTATATCATCGTCATCGGCGGAGTGCTTCTCGCTCTACTGCTCATAGTTGCGGTTTTGATGGTGTCTGGTCCTGTCCCCCGCGAGGTTCATCTCACTGCGGCTGACAACGGTAGCGAAATCGAACTCGAGAAAGGAGACGTTCTGGTTATCACCCTGGAAGCGAATCCGACTACGGGCTACACGTGGGATGTGGTAAAACCCCTTGATGAGCAGGTCATGCGGCAAGTGGGAGAAATAGAATTTAAACCGGAATCCGATCTCATCGGTGCTGGAGGTGTGCAAGTCATTCAGTTTAAGATTGTAAATGCAGGTCGAGTAGCCCTTAAATTGGTCTATCACCGGCCCTGGGAAACGGATGTGGAACCACCGAAAAGCTTTGCCGTACAAGTGCTCGCACGCTGATACGCCAAAATTGTATTGGCGGTCTTGAATGGATATAGGGCGAAATGGTTGCATTATGGATAGGAAAAAAGACTAGAGTGAAGACTTCAAAGCGTTAGTGCTACGACGAGAATGTGGATGTAAACAAATCATTGACAATAAGGTCAACTTCTGGAAATTCTGACATACAAAGGAATAACGCCCCTTACGATTACTGATGTATCCTCTGGCACACATACGATTGAGGTAAAACTTGAGGGTTATCAGGATTGGCCACAAAGTGTGCAAGTAACCGCAGGAGGCACTACTCCGAGTGTGACACCTACGCCAACATCAAAGACTCCAACCGCGGTTTTGGGTGTTATGGTTGCGTTGCTTATTAGTGGTATTATTGCCCTCACAAAAAGGAGGGGAAGGAAATAAAAAGTAAGATTTGCACTCTTCTGCTATAATTCCTTTTTCAGATGACGTTTTATAAACTCCACTACTTCATCCGCACATTCTTCTACACTCATCTTCTCGCTGTCCACCACGACCTCAGGATTCTCTGGCTTTTCATACGGCACGTTCACGCCTGGCACCGTTGCTCCTTCTTTTTTTGCCCCCTTATATATACCAGAAGGAGCATATTCCGCCTTCCTCCGCCTTTCTCTTTCCATGCATGTGTCTAAAGAACATTTTATAAACACCTCAGCGAAATTTTCTATGCTCTTCCTCGCTCGTTCACGGTATTTCCTCCTGTTTGCGGTGGCGTCAATTATAACCGGCTTGCCACTCTCCACCAGAAGCTTTGCCATGTACACCAACGAGCTATACACAATATCTCTCTCCTCTTCTGAGTAAGAAGGCTTTGGAGTGATAAATTTTCTTATCTTATCAAGTTCAAGTACTGTTACGTTTACACCACGCGCGATAAGGATATTCCTCACTTTTTGTGCTATCGCTGTCTTGCCACTGCCCGGTAACCCAGTTACCCATATCGCCCAGGTCATTTTTAGCCCCCCTTTCTTTTTAAATCAGCGGATTTCACCTTTTTGAATGGACATTTCAAATCCTCTTCCATTCTTGTCTTACAGCCCCCACAGACCCTTTCATATTCACAATCACTACATTCACGAGCGCTCCTTGTATTGGCATGCATTAACCTTAACTCGTGCAAATTTTCCCATATCCTGTCAATCCTTTCCTTCCTCACGTTTCCAACATGGACAGGAAGAAAAGGGCATGCCCATACATCCCCATTCGGCTTGATGTACATCATTCCCTTACCAGCTAAACAACCACCAAAGAAACGCCCCAGAAAATTTATTAATCGTCTGTTGTGAATCCCCCGCTTTTGAAGCATGTATGCCCAGTATTCGGGAGATGCAACGGGAATTATTATAGCCCGCACTTCGCGTTGTTTCTCAAGGACTAAGTCCAAAAGAGCTTTGAAATCCGCTCTTCCGAGTTCATAATCTCGAATCTCTTCACCTCTGCCAAAAGGCACAAAACGATAAATGAAATAAGAGAAGACACCTATTACATCGCCATAATCTATGATTCGCGCGATTTCATCGAAATTCAGCTTAGCCGCAACGATATTCAGATGCAGGTAAAGATTTTCGGCAATACAATTTTCTATCCCTTCAATCACGGCGTCAAAAGCACCTTCGACACCCCTTATACGATCATGCAGCTCGGAATTCATTGCGTCTAACCCTATCACAACACCAACATCGAATTTCCGCAGCAATTTTGCCACATCTTTCGTTATCAGCGTTCCATTCGTGGCTATGAAGACTGTGAATCCCAAGGACTTTGCATACTCAATCAAATCAAAGAGGTCTTCACGCAACAAAGGCTCTCCACCTGTGAATACAAATGATCTGATGTCTAACGAGGCTATTTGGTCAATCAATGCCATCGCTTCTTCTTTTGATAGTTCATCGTAAGATGCATCTCCACCAAAAGCATGGCAGTGAATGCAATTCAAGTTGCATCTGCTTGTCATTTCCCATACCACATGCGGATTCAGTCCAAAGCAGCATATCTGCTTTGCTCCGGCTCCTGCGTGGATAAGGTTTTTAACCTGGAGCACCCACTGAAGAAAAGCCCTTTTATGCCAGCCCAAAAGCACCGCATACAACAGAATCATGACCATCCGCTTCAATAACAAGTGCGGCGGGTTATAGAAGGGTTTTATTTTTCTCCCTCTGTTTTTTATCATCGCGAATCTGCTTTAATTTATCTAAGGTTTGATAATGTTTAATTTTTTCGACATGTGGACATATACAAAATATACCCCAAATCGTAAAGAAAAGGGAAAATTTAAGTAATATACTCTTCTCATCGGTGAACGGGGGAGCATATGGGAAAATACATAGCAATCACTTTGATATCATTGATTGTTATTGCAGGGTGCATATCTCTGGGCTGCATATCCCAAGAAGAAAGCAAAATAAAGGTAGGAGTCATGCCCGATGAAGCTACCTTACCCTATTATGTAGCGGAGAGGGAAGGGATTTTCGCAAACCAGGGGTTAGATGTGGATGTGGTGCCTTTTCTGAGTGCTATGGAACGTGATAGTGCTTTAATGGCTGGCGAAATAGACGCCGGGGAGAACGACCCGGTAGGAGTAATTTTGTTGCAAAATGCGGGTTATAATGCCAAGATTGTCAGTCTCGAACTGCAAGAGACGGGGGAAAAGATGCGATTCGCGATTGTCGCCAGTCCCGGCTCGAAGATGAGCACCGTCACAGATTTGGAAGGCAAAAAAATCGCAATTTCCAGTAATACTGTTATAGAATACATAACTGATGCTTTACTCGGTGATGTGCATGCGGAAAAGGTGGAGGTCAAAAAAGTACCGATGAGAATGCAGATGCTGCTTGACAATGAGGTAGATGCTGCTACACTGCCAGAGCCTTTAGCGAGTTATGCACTCTATAAAGGCGCTAAGTTAATAGTCTCCGATGCTATGCTCAACAAAAGCGTTTCACAGACAGTTATAGTATTCAGTGCAGACTTCATAAAGGAGAATCCAGAGAGTGTGGATAAATTTTTAGCCGCATACAGCGAAGCAGTAGAAAGGATAAACTCTGACCCTGAGAGTTACAGAGCACTTCTCGTAGAAAAGATAAGGATTCCGGAAGAGATAGCGGGAAGCTATAAGATGGCTACTTACCTTCAACCACAGCCTTATCCGAGGGAGAAATTTGAGGAAGTTCTCAATTGGATGCAGGGTAAGGATTTGGTGCAGAGGGATATTTCATATGAGGACATCGTGCTTGGACAATAGCATCAATGCTTTTTCCACCAAAAACAAGCATTTGTCATGATTGAATTGAAAGGAATAAGTAAGGTTTATCCAGACGGAACAGAAGCGCTTCGTGAAGTCAGCTTTGACATGTCACAGGGCAGGAGCTGCTCTATTATTGGACCTTCGGGATGTGGGAAAACTACACTTCTTTTTATCCTTTCTGGCATACTGAAGCCATCAAAAGGCAAAGCGATGATCGAGGGAAAGGAGGTAGTGTCACCATCGAAAGAAGTAGCCCTGATACTTCAGGATTACGGTTTGTTCCCATGGAAAACGGTATATGAAAACGTTGCTCTGGGTTTAGAGATACGTAGTCATAGTGTAAAATCCCGCATCAGTAAAAAAGAGCGAAAGAGAATAGTTTTATCTCTTTTACAAGACCTTGGCTTAAAAGGTTTTGAGAATCACTATCCAAAACAGCTTTCCGGGGGAATGCAGCAGAGAATAGGATTTGCAAGAGCTTTGGCTTTAAATCCCAAGATTTTGCTTATGGACGAGCCTCTGTCTTCTTTAGATGCATTAACGAGGGAGACTCTGCAGAATTTCTTGCTCGCTCTATGGAAGAATAACAGAATGACTATGCTGTTGGTAACGCACAACATAGAAGAGGCGGTTTTTCTCGGTGAAAAAATAATTGTGCTGAGTTCAAGACCCGGAAGTGTAGTGAAGATAATAGAAAATCACAAAGTGGGGGATGACAATTATAGAAATACGGAGGACTTTTTAGAGAAATGCAGAGCGGTGAGGAGGAGCATAGAGGGTGGAGTTACTTAATTATAGGGCTTTTGTTAGTAGCGATATGGCATTTGTTCGCAGTGCTACTGAATTCGATTGCTCTTCCTACCCCATTAGCGGTATTTTGTGCTTTTATCTCGGGAATAAAAGATGAGTTACTCGCACATTTGTTAATCAGTGCTATCAGAGTAGGTTGCGGGATTTTACTTGCATTATCGCTGGCAGTCCCGCTTGGCTTGGTGAGTTATAAAAACAGAGCAGACAAAATCGTGGCTCCTCTCATATACCTGCTTTATCCAATCCCACATATTGTTTTACTTCCTTTAGTCATCCTGCTCTTTGGTATTGGTAATTTTTCCAAGATAATATTGATTGCGATAATCGTTTTCTTCCAGATTCTCGTGACTACAAGGGATGCAGCGAGGAATTTAAGCATGAACTACATCTACTCGCTTCTTTCTCTGGGTGCGAGTGAAAAAGACATCTACAAACATGTGATCTTACCTGCTTCCTTACCAAAGATTTTAACTGCGATGCGGATAAGCATAGGCACGGCGATAGCGGTGTTGTTCTTCGTAGAGTCCTTTGCAACGACTAAGGGTTTGGGCTACCTGATTATGGATGCCTGGAGTAGGATGGACTATCCTGATTTATATGCTGCGATAGTAACTATGGCTCTGCTCGGCTTTTGTTTATACATGATGCTTGAAAAAGTGGAGCACAAGGTTTGTGCGTGGGTTTATGTATAGGAAAACCCTAATCCCAAGCACCTTAACCTATTTCATTCCCTTTTTAATCTCCCTTACCCTGTATTCAGCAATTGCCTCTCTTTTCTTAAGCTCTTTTTCTAGCCAGCGAACACCCCACAGGTAATGTGCGGTTATCCCGATACCCCAGCCTATAAGCGGGTAAAAGAACCAGATATCTTCCGGAGAATATAAGAGGTTAATGACCAAACGATGTAATGAACCTTTCCAGATAACCACAGAGGAGAAGGAGGTGGCAGGAAACCAAAATTGACCGCGGAACACATTGCGAAGTTGAAGTCTGAACTCAAGAAAAAGGAGTACTGGACAACGAAGGAAGTTAAAGTTCAGATAAAAGAGAAGTTCGGAGTAGAGTACTCAGATGACCAGATAGTGCGAATACTGAGAAATAAATTGAAGATGCACTTTTCAAAACCATTTCCAGTGGATTACAGAAGACCAGAAGATGCCGATGCAATATTAGAAATAAAAAACACAACTAAGTTCAAGACAAACACAATAGGATTTTATGCAATAAAAGGAGAAAGCGTGAAAGAGTTTTTAGAAAACTCAAAGAAGGAATCCATAGCCAGCATTCTTGAAACCATAAATAAAGCAAACAAGGAATATAAGGCAATAGTGGTGGTGATAGATAACTTTCGTACTCATAAGAGCACCCTGGTGAAGGAAAAAGCAAAAGAGCTTGGGATATACCTTGTATATTTGCCACCTTATTCTCCCGATTTGAATCCAAGCGAATACATC
>JAPDIG010000066.1 GCA_025966525.1 Candidatus Methanophagales archaeon
ATGACCTCAGAACGTTGAAGGAATGGCTGAAGGAATACGGTGTGACCGCAGTAGCAATGGAGAGCACAGGCATATACTGGAAACCTATCTTCAATATACTTGAGGACGACTTTGAAGTAGTTCTTGCAAATGCGCAGCACATCAAAAACGTCCCGGGAAGGAAGACCGACGTCAAAGACTGCCAGTGGATTGCCCATTTGTTCAGAAACGGATTGATTTCAGGGAGCTTTATTCCGCCTCGAGAAATCAGGGAGTTGCGCGATCTTACCCGAACGCGAAGTAAACTTGTTGAAGCGATGACCGCAGAGAAAAATCGAGTTCAAAATCCGGATGTGAGGATACTGATAGACCCCGGGATCGCAGCAATGCAACCTTCATTCCCAGCTTCGACTGAGAAAAAGCACGAGTGGCGCGAGGAAGGCAGGAAAGCGATAAAAAGAGCATGCAAAGAAGCTGGACCTCACTTCATCCCCGTATTTTATTATGAGCATCCCAAATGCATGTTCTTCGCTGAACCTCTTCCTGAAATACCCGGTTTCCTCCGCCCAACCTTCATATCCAAGCTCTTTGTATCTCCTGACATTATCGTTCCAAGCCGGGCAACCCTTTGCCTTCGGTGTTGCACTTTTTTGTGGTTTTATCACTGCCTTTATCCCAAAAAAGGAAAGATATTTATATACTATTTTTTATATTTGTTAATAGCAGGGAAAAGGAATGTCAGAGAAAAAAGAAAGCGTGATTAAGAGATTCGGAAGAAAAATCAGAAGGATATTCAGAGGTGAGCTGGAGTCAGAAAAAAGACTGGAAGAGCTAAGAAAAAAGTATGAAGCTAAAGAAAAAAATCCGAGGTATGTCACCTGGGAGGATTTTTATTACTGCACTATTGGATTTCAAAAGGATATTGCTGCGATAAAAGAAAGGACCAACATAATTCTGTGTATTTTAATCCCTATGGTTGCATATCTTATTTCTAAAGCGATTATTTAGGTTTTATTGACCTCCTTGAGACGAGTGGGCGGAGCAGTACGCTCGCGACCCAAGCCTGTTGCAGCAGTTCGAGGTGGACGTGTTACCAGCGCTCCATTTTAAATTTTTTGCACAATGAATGAATGCCCCCCGGGCTTAAAATACCTCTCAACATCATGTTCAAGGTAGTTTATCCCAATACCCAAGAAACTTTTTTATCATGCGGTTATTATTCCTTTTTCTTCTCCTTTGCACGCATACCGCTCGCATGTCCGATATCCGCACCGATAATGGTTCCGGCGAGTGCATTCAATGCGTATTCGGGATTCAACGAATACGCTTTCATGAGACACTTTTCGCCTTCTTCCTCTTCTCCCCGCGACAAAAGCAGCAGTCCCTTTGACATCCACGCCATATAATACTCATCATTCAATCCCAGAGCGGCATCAAAACACCGTAGCGCCTCTTCATCCCGCCCCATATATGCGAGGATACTGCCCTTATTGTACCATGCCTGAATGCTTTCATCATCGTATTTCAATGCTTCATCATAGCACCTTAACGCCTCCTCCTTTTTACCACTCGAAACTAGCACCTGTGCTTTATTAACCAAAGCGCAACTCAAATCGGGTTTCAATTCGAGACATTTATCAAAAGCTTCCAAAGCTTTTCTCTTATTCCCTCGCGCTTTCCACGCTAAACCCAAATCATTCCATGCACCGTAATTATCCGGATCGAGTTTTAGCACCTGCTTGAACTTCTTTATCGCCTCCGTAATCTCCCCGCTTTGCAACAACTTCGATGCGTTGCGGCACGAAGCTTCGATTTCTTCTTCTTTCAGCTCTCTTTCTCCCTCATCGTGCGCGGAATCTTCCTTTTCTTTTGAAGCTAAGCTCGGATGGACTTTTCTCTCGTGTGCTGCCATGTTCTCTATCTTCACACGTGCACCACAGAACCTGCAAATACCGAATTTTTTACCTTGCATGATCATGCAGCACCTTCCCCATTTCTTTTCCCTATGTCTTTTTTAAAAGAGTTATGGATCTTTATATAAAGAGGGTTATTGTATATTCCAGATGAAGGTGCCCGGAGCGACCGGGGGAAAGCGGAGCAAAGGCATAAAAGAAGCGATTTTCCGGGCGTTAAACACGGACTAAGGTAGGATTGAAATAATCAGAAACCCCCTTCGGGGTTTCCGATACCTTCCCCGCTTTTTGCGAAGCAAAAATAACCCTTTCTTGGTAAAGCTTCTTTCTTTAGAAAGAAGGTTTATTGAAATAATCAGAAACCACTTTCGAAGTTTCCCATTCCTTCCCCACTTTTTAAAACTCGCTATTTTTCCGAATAATCTTGTTTCTTGTTCAAGCTTTCTTTTTAAAAGAAAGGTTGTTGGAAGCCTCTCTTTCTACCTTAACTCCGAATCATCTTGGGGAATATATTCAAACCCAATGCATCATCCCACTCTCGCACCTTCTTCGGAACCTCGGTGATCATGCCACGCCCACGAATCTCAAGATGGTAGACCTTGCTGTATTTGAACAACAGGTCAATTGGAGTGAACTTATGATTGAGTTCTGCCTTCTTCATTCATGTATTGAATTTTTCCTTCTCGATTACGTGCTCGTCCAGTTTCCAGTAGAGCGTCTTCTGTTCCTGCCGGGAGTACGTAGGAGTTCTTCTTCCCTCTCAGGAACTTTATGGTGCCTTCAGAGAAGAAACCGCGGTCAAGAACGAGGATTTTCCCTCTGAGATCGAGTTCATTGATCGAGTGATAGAGCGCTTTTATATCCTTCACGCTATCGGGAAGAGAGTGGTCATTGTGGGCGGGAACATACAAATAAGAAGATTTTCGGTTTTTATTCCACGTTAAATCAAAAAATATGTCTTGTTGGTAATATATGTTCCCTATAATTTGACGGAGTTAAGGTTTATAATATCAATCTAACATCATTTTCTTCTCTGTATCCGGATCAGCACTTAGCTATACCCTCTTATACCACTTAACCACCCTGAAAATAGCGAACGAGATGATCACTGTCACTACCACCCATACGATTCTCATTTTTGTTGATGTTCCCTTCTCCTCACCTCTCCCTTCTTTTTCGCCTTTCACTGACACGTTCCAATCGTGGAAGAAAACATGCTCGTAAAAAGAAGCTACCTCCTCGTTCTCTATTATCACACCTGCTTCTCTGTTGTGGATTGAATTCGCATTCCAGTTCAGCGATGATATAAGCACGAGTTTACCATCCACGATTAACCCCTTGTTGTGTATTTTGATTAATCCTAACGAATATAGATCAGCTAATTTCGCTTCTAAGTTCAAATCCTCCCCGCGCGATACCTTATTCAACCATGCTATTGCTTCATCATTGTCATTCCAATCTCTTAGATTATAGTCTTTGGAGTCCAGCAGCACTTTTACTTCGCATCCTCTCCTCGCAGCTTCTACCAGAGCAGCAATAAAGGTGTCCTCTTCCTCACCCCAGAATCTCCCAGTTGAGAACAGTTGCACAAAAACACTTTCTTCTGCGCTATTTATCGCACCCAGTATCGTTTCATTACTCACGGCGTTGTCAGGTGCTAAAACAGGAGTCAGCGTAAAATTACAATATAAGGTGAGGGGTTGAAAAACAGGCGCATAAACACCTTCTTGTATCTCTCTGCTCATGACTTTAGTTTTTAAATTTAAAACCACTCTATCGGTTGAAAGTTCTTTACCGCGGTAGAAATCATCAAAAAATACCGCTTTGAAGTAATCTGCCACTTCTTCGTTTTTTATTACGATGCCCCAGCCACGATTACCAAAAGAGTTATCACAGGGTATTCCAGTATTCTTCCAGTTTTCTGTCATTACTATGGTCGTTTCATTGTCAATAATTGTGTATTTTGCATGATTTATGAACGGGTCGTGAGAAAAACGAACTTCTCCGCCTCTTTCTCTTATCTTCTCCGCAATGTACAACTCTTCATCCTTGATTCCGCCAACAGGATTACCTTCGAGCAGCAAACACACGTTCACTCCCCTATTCAAAGCATCCAGAACCACGTCCATGAGGTATGTGTTCTCAAACTGGTACAGGTTGATGAACAAAGAGGATGACGCATTGTCTATTTCGCGTTGCAAAACGGAAAAACTACAATCCGGCGATACAAAAGCAGTGACCAGACCAGAAAAGGAGAATTTCTCGGGTGCGTGATAAGAAGCGCCAAAAGGAAGAAGAAGCCAGTCCTTACACTGATTTGTATCCTGGTCTTTTCGTTTGAAAATTATTCCTTCTCTTGGCTTTCTCAGAGGTTCATCTTGCCAGCCTTCTTCTTCGTAAGTGGAATCTCCATATATTACGACATCCACTTCTCTTCCCCTATTGTCTTGCAATATCACTTCGTCACCATTGTTTCGCAGCACAAACGCCTTATCTTCTGTTTGCATCTGTGCGACTTTGGGCTCAGAGTCCGAGCCGTATTCGAACTCAGGTACGATGTTTTTGCCTGTTACGTTAATCATTTCCTTCTTGAATGCGGAAGCGTTTCTCGTAACGAAGATTGTCTCGTCGGGTGCAATACTAAAAGGAGGGAATATGATTTTTCCCTCGTTATCTGTTATGTTCCAGCCTTCGATATTTACGGAATAAGTGCAGGGATTAGTGATTGCAACGTATTCATCTAACTCATTTTCCGTAGCAGTGTTTGGGTAGATTTCGGTTATAAGTAAATGCGCGGTATTGTCAGAATAAGCAAAGACTCCGCGTGTTGAAAGTAAGAGGAAAATAAGTATAAACATTGTCATGAAGCATTTAAATGCCCCTTTTTCTCTCATTTTTTCACTTATCCCCTACATATTATAACCCATTAAGACACTGAAAAATCACCTCTTGCTCATTTTGTATTAAACCATTCTAACCCCTTGAATTTGATCCCCATTCCCTCCAAAACATCCTCTAATCATCCTTTTACATTATATCCTCCCTTTAGAAAGTTTTTGATTTTTTAGCTCAATCCTCAACCCGCTCAAGCAAGAGGTCAATTATCCTTTCAGTGACATCAATCCCGCAAACGCGTTTTATACCCTTTCCTGACGGTGTTGCATTGACTTCGAGCAAAAACAACCTTCCTTCTCCTTCTATCAAGTCAACACCTGCGAAATCCGCGCCTAATGCCTTTGCAGCACTTACTGCAAGTTCTCGCATTTCTCCCGTTAACTCGCACTTAACTGGTGTGGCACCCTGACTCAAATTGCTAACGAATGAATCACTGCGTGGAACTCTGTAAATCGCACCTAACGCTTCTTCACCAACTACAAAAACCCTTATATCTCTTCCAGGGTTAGGCACGAACTCCTGTAAATAAAGCACACCTCTTTCCTTCAGTAACTCTGTGAGTTTTGATGCAAACTCAGATTCTGGTTGGGTGCTTTCAAGTTTGATTATTCCTTTTCCTTGACTGCCAAAAATTGGTTTTACCACCGCACTTCCAAATTTTTCGATTGTTCTTAGCGCAACTTCTAATTCAGAAGTAATCACAGTGTGCGGAATAGGAAGATGAGCGAGTTTGAAAAGGTAAAAAGAGAAGAACTTGTTCGCTGCATTCTGAATTGCCGTAGTCGAGTTTAAAACGGGAATATGTGAGTTTTCAAATTGGCGCAGCAGGTCGAACTTAAAGGAAATATGTTCAAGTGAGAAGCTGATGCCAACGTCTCTGATAAGGACAGCGTCGAGTTTCAGGTCTTTTAAATCGGCATTGAAAATAGAAAAATCGGAAGTAGATATGGAAGCGCTTAAAGTTGAGAGGACAATCGGCAAGGCTTTTGCGCCTCTTTTGCGGATGTTTTTCAAGAATGTACTTGCAGTCCAGTCGTCCGGGTCGGTTAGGACAACGCCTATTTTTGCTCCTTTCGCGTTTTGGTTGTGCATTTTGGGTTTGGTATTCTTTATTTTCAAGCCCTCGTCAGGATATTTTAACCTTCATCAAATCCGCAAAACACCTTAAAATCCATAAATTTATCTAATTCGTGCCTTGGTTTCTTTTCATATACGTCTATAACAGATTTGAAGATGTCTTTATTTTCAAGTTTTAGATACATTTGCTTTAGAGTCTCGCATATACGTTTTTTCAAGTTAGTATTATCATTCCGCATACCAATTTCAATCAAAGAAACAAATGCTTCTCTACAAGATTTTTCTAATCTTTTTTCGATAGATGTATTACCGAGTTCTTCGATTATCGTGATAATATTTTCTGTAACTTCTAACGCCGCATCTGTTTCTATGTTTGTATTGGTTTTCCCACTTTTTTCCCAGAATTTGACTCTATAATTGTTCTCAATTCCTTCCAAAAAATCGAATATGCGGTTAGTAGGTTCATCCAATCCTTCTAATGCACAAGAAATCCCAATTTCTTTCAAGCACGAGCATATCCAAATAGTTTCAAGTTTTTTAGAGTCAATTGCTGTATAGTACCCTCGGTTTCCAATGTTATATATATCTGAACATTTTTCCGAAGTTGCAACTTTTTTAAGATGCTCCTTTACATCTTCTTTTAATTTGTAGTTTTTCTTTACCGCTTCCATCCCAATATCAACAATGTAGCCTATAATTTGATCTATTTTGAAACAGTTGTCCTTATCAATAATTTCTAACGATTTTTCGAGAATATGCCTGATTGCATTATTATATTGCCAATCCTCAGAGTATATATCTTTTTGAATAAGTTCTGTCACTATGTTACGTATCGCTCTCATAAAATACTGCATCGAAAAAATCTTCTCTTCTTTGGACAAACGTGAAAAATCATTGGTTATTGCAAATATATCATCAAACATTCGTAAAACTCCCTCTTCATGGGATTTTATCAAAAGGTTTCCTCTAACATCCAATACTGATTTAGTTGCTCTATCCCATTTTCTTTCAATTACTCTTTTGCCAACATTACTTAAGAC
>JAPDIG010000067.1 GCA_025966525.1 Candidatus Methanophagales archaeon
CAAATGCAGTATCTGCAAGAACGACTCGCCGAGCGTAAGATTGCGATTTCTGTCCGCGAGAGCGTAAAGGAATTGATAGCGAGTAAAGGATTTGACCCCGTATTCGGGGCAAGACCGATAAAGCGAACGATTCAACGAATGATCGAAGACCCGTTATCTATGCGGATTTTGAATGGCGAGTTCAGTGAGGGTGATACGATAAAGATGGATGTTTCTGATGGCTCGATTGTGTTTTCACAGGGGTAGAGAAGTGGTTTTCGCTGGTCAAAGATTTATACTTTGGAGAGGGAACAAGCAAAATCTTCGGCTTTAATCCGCAGCAATTATTAGAACACTTAAATACAGATGTCGCGTCTTATGCTCAGTACAACAGGGCGTTTGAATTCCAGTATCTTGGAAACTGTTTGCTCTATGCTTTTGTATTTCTCTTGAAGTCCTCTTCTTGAACGCCAGAATGTCACCTTGTTCCTTTGCGAAGTGTTTCAGCACGAAGTTTCGAGATGTTGCTGAGTCGTGGAACAGGGTCAGAGCCATCAAAATTCTGAATAGAATAATTTGGGATGCGTTTTTCATCTTTACAGCCTGTTTACGCGGGGGCTAAAGCCACATTGTTCCTTCCGGTTGCAACGCAGTACATATATGCTGAAAACCTTAGAAGAAATGCAAGCGCCCTTCATTTTCCCCTTTCAAACAATACTTCCCCCTCATATAATATCTTAACGATGCGATGATGAGGGATTTCTGCTTCGTTCAGGCTGAGAAATGATTTTCCTATGTGCACAACTTCTCGTCCAGAAATCCTTTTCAAATCATCTGGAGCGCCACGATGCAGATACACTACTTCTAATTGGTCAAAGTCCATTCTTTCATCCCACTTGACCCTATTCAATATTTCCCTGACTTTCATCTTTAATACCGCCTTTCACTCTTTTCCACTTTCCCCAGCTCTGGTAACCCCATATCTAACACTTATTGGTCCGATTATTTCAAATATGATGGTCGTAGCAGCGATTATCGTAATCGCCATAGCACCAAGCTCTTGCCCGATTTCTCCATAAGCCGAGAGTTCACCTGATACCAGACATGCTAAGCCAACCGCAACGCCTGCCTGAGACATTAAAGTAAATCCCAAATATTTTTGAACTACTGGCTCGGCTTTTGTTGTCTTAGCACCGATAAATGCACCGCTCATCTTTCCCGCTGTCCTGCATACTATATAAATTATTCCTATCATCCCCATTTCGATCAATAAATCAGGTCTTAGTTTTATCCCTGCCACGATGAAGAATATGATGTAGATGGGAGGAAGAATACTCTCTACGATCTCAAAAAACGTTCTGCCTATTCCTGGAACCAGGTTAATGAAAGTAGCACCCAAAAGCATGCATGCCAGTATAGATGATAAACGGAAGATTTCTGCAAATCCGATGCAGATTAAAATGCCAGTCAAAGAGATTATTAGAATGCTCTCCCTTCCACCACTTTTCTTCGCGGAATATGCTAATATTGCTCCAATTACAATTCCTAACGCAATCGAGCCTAAGATTTCTATCCCGGGCTTCACGAGCACGGAGTAAACGGACAAAGTCGCTTCTCCGAGTGAAAACTTTAAAATAGCGATAGTGATTACGAAAATGATTATTGCGACTCCGTCGTCCAGTCCCACTATTGCGGTAGTCATCTTACTCAAAGTGCCTCTTCTCGCTTTACAATCGTGTAAAGCCGCTATCGTACCAGCGGGTGCAGTTGCCGGACCTAAAGAGCCCAAAAGCAAGCTCATTCCCCAGTTACGGGTTAAAAGAAATACACCTAAAGTAACGATTAAGAAGGTTATACAAGATTCAATTATTGTAATTGCTATACTTTGTTTTCCAAGCCTCCGTAAGAATTCAAGAGTAAAACTCCCGCCAATAATAAAACCGATTAACCCGAGGGTGACGCTAACTATCAGATTGGTCTCATAAGCACTCAATTTTACTACGTGAAATGCCGGTCCCAAGAAAATACCGGCTACAATATATCCAACTATTGCAGTGAGACGTAAATGATGGGTTATTTTTCCTATTACAAACCCCAAAGCGAGTGCAATTCCAATCAATAAAATGACATTTTCTATTATCATTTATTTAAAAAAGCATAAAATTCCCTTATCAAGTGATGAAGCGTTATCTCGCCGGCTATCTCATCATTTTCTACTATTGGAATCCTCTTTATCCTGTGAACCACCATTTTGTTCAATACGTCTTTCACTTTTTCTTCTGGGCTGCATCTTATCGGATTCCTGGACATGATGTGTCCTGCCTTTTCAAAGGTTTCATAGTGTAAGGACTTTTTACTTGGCAATCCAAAGTATGAAACTTTTTTAGTTGGCGAAAAAACATCTAAAATATCGTGTTCTGTTATTATTCCCACCAACTTTTTGCTTCCTATGCTTTCAACCACCCAGATGTGGTCACTCTCAGTCAGGATAGATAAAACGCGGTCTAAGCTCGCATGTTTTTCTATTAACGGCAGCTCCCCTATCCTCTTATCCATGATTTCTTTCACAGGGATTTCATGAAATTCCGGTATCAACTTTTTCTCCTCTGCCATTGTTTTGTAAACCACAACCATATAAATTCTTTATTCAATAACCAGTTTGTTTATAGCTGGAGGAGTGAGCATTGCAGAAAGAGAAAAGATGGTATCAACTGAATGTGGAGCAGGTTTTTGATGCTTTAGAATCAGGAAATGAAGGACTCAGCACCCGCGAGGCAAAAGCAAGGCTTGAGTCGTATGGCTATAACGAGCTGAAGTTCAAGAAGCGAAGCACGCTCATCCGCTTTCTGATGCAGTTTCACAGCTCTTTAATCTATGTCTTGCTCGCTTCTGCTCTTATTACTGCCTTTCTGGATATGTGGATGGATACTGCGGTTATTCTGGCAGTGGTCTTTGCCAATACGATAATAGGATTCATTCAGGAGGGCAAAGCGGAAGCTTCCGTAGAGGCGTTGGAGCGAGTGATGACGCCGGAGTGCACCGTGCTCCGGGATGGTGAAAAGCAGGTTATACCCACACGTGAATTAGTTCCCGGCGACGTGGTTCTATTAGAAGAAGGAGACAAAGTGCCCGCGGACTTGCGCCTATTCTACGCGAAAAATGTGAGTGCCGATGAAGCCACACTCACCGGGGAATCGGTCGCGGTGCGAAAGAAGATTGAAGCTATCTCGAAGCCCGACCTATCACTTGCTGATCAGTGCTGCATGGCTTTCAGTGGTACCTTCATCACGCGTGGCTCTGCACAGGGCATAGTAGTAGGCACTGGTGAGCATACAGAGATTGGGAAAATCGCAAAACTTATGAAAGAGACACGAAAAATCTCCACACCTCTGATGCGGAAGCTAGCGGACTTCACCAGGTTTTTGGTCTTCGCCACCCTTTCTATTGCAGCTCTTAATTTCATACTGGCGGTCATATTTGAATTCCCGCTTGAATATTCCTTCCTTGCATCGGTCTCTTTGGCGGTTGCTGCGATACCAGAGGGTCTGCCTGCTATTGTGACCATAACCTTAGCCTTTGGCGTGACAGAGATGGCGCGTAAAGATGCGCTAATAAGGAGACTGCCCGCAGCAGAAACGCTTGGCTGCACCACGGTTATATGCACAGATAAAACCGGGACACTCACCAAAAATCAAATGACTGTCTCGCGGATATACTGTGGAGGGAAGGAATACGAGGTGAGTGGTGCCGGCTATGAACCTTCGGGGGAATTCATTCGCGATAACCGGGTTGTTGCTCCAGAAAGAGAGAGTGAAGAGTTGATTGAAACCTTGAAAGCCGGTTACCTGTGTAACAACGCTTCTCTTGTTGAGAATAAGGATGAGGAAGGATACAGCATTGTGGGAGACCCCACGGAAGGCGCTCTGGTGGTATCCGCAAGCAAAGCCGGTATTACCGAGCACCTTCCCAGACTCGATGAGATCCCTTTTGTGGCTGAACAGCAGTATATGGCAACTCTGCATCTGCATAAAGGTGTGAATGCAGATGAAAATGTAATCTATGTGAAAGGTTCCCCTGAGAAGATTTTAGAGATGTGTCAATATCAGTTGGTCAATGGAATCATCAAGCCTTTGCGCAGTGAAGAAGTGACGGCAGAGGCGGATAAGATGGCAGAAGATGCCTTAAGGGTCCTGGGTGTAGCATATAAACGCGTCTCAAGTGATAAAAAAGCGCTTAATCCAGAAGATCTGGAAGGGCTAACTTTTCTCGGACTTCAGGGGATGATGGACCCGCCAAGAGAAGAAGCGATGGAAGCAGTCCAGAAATGCAAGCGTGCTGGAATACGAGTAGTAATGGTCACTGGTGACCATGCGCGGACTGCAAACGCTATTGCACGACAGTTAGGAATTAGTGAGGGAGAGGATAGGGTGTTGACCGGGGAAGAGCTCTCAAGGATGAGTGATGATGAGCTGTATGACGTTGTGGAGACCGCTTCGGTATATGCCAGGGCTGCCCCGGAGCATAAGTTCAGAATAATCAATCAGTTACGTAGAAGAGGGCATATTATCGCCGCTACTGGTGATGGCGTGAACGATGCACCTGCGCTAAAGGCTGCGGATATAGGAGTAGCAATGGGAATAACGGGAACCGAGGTAAGCAAGGAAGCTGCGGATATGATTCTGACAGATGATAACTTCGCCAGCATCGTGTCCGCGGTAGAAGAGGGCAGACATGTCTTTGATAATATCAAGAAGGTCATTCTTTACACGCTTCCCACGAACGGTGGACAGACCCTGCTGGTATTGGGAGCGATTCTCTTGGCTCCTTTTATATTCCTTTTCAATCCACTCAGGGGTGGTTGCCTTCCGATTGAGCCAGTACAAATCCTATACATAAATTTACTTGATGCCGTTGCCCTCGCACTGACCCTCATCCGGGAGCCGAAGGAAAAAGGGTTACTCGACAGACCACCTCGCAACCCCAAGGAACGGATAACAGATAGCCCTTTTTTCAAGAAAGTTGGATTGGTGTCTGTGGTGATGGCACTTGCGGGATTCATGATATTTTACTACTTCGGTGAGCCAGCCATTTCCGGTTCCGTAGTGGACGAGGAACTACTGATGCGGGCGCGAACCGCGGCGTTCACCACTGTTATGCTGGTTCACATCAGCTATATCTTCACCGCAAGGTCAATCACCGAATCGGCATTTACGTTCAGTCCATTCTCAAATAAATGGGTGCTTATCGGTGTTGCAGTAACGCTCGCACTGCAGCTTACAATAATCTACGCCCTTCCATCAGGCGTTAATCCGTTGAGAACTGCACCCTTACCTGCCGAGTGGTGGATACCGATGATTTTAGTCTCGCTCCCGATGTTCTTCATAATCGAGTTCGAGAAGTTCCTGACGAAGCGTTTGATGAATAAAGAAAAATAAATTTTAGTCTCGCAGGTTTTTTATTTTATACAATTATGCTATCATTAGATATAGTATGTAAACTATGAAAATGGAAGAAGTTGTGAGGATAGCAGAGGAAGAAGGCATAGTGCATAAAAACCCGATTGTGATCGAAGGTTTGCCCGATGTGGGTCTGGTAGGAACGATTGCAGCATCTTACATCGTAGAGAAGGCGAAGTATAAGGAAATAGGCTATATCGAATCTGATTTGTTCCCCCCGGTTATGGTCGTGCATGAGGGGAAATTGAAAAATCCGGTGCGAATATACGGCAATAAAGGCGCAGTAATAGTGCTATCAGAAGTTGCGATACCGGCAAGCGCTGTTTATCCACTGACACGTGCTTTGGCTGACTGGATCAAAGAAATTGGTGCTGAACTTGTTATCCCGATAACCGGTCTGCCGGTAGGGAACAGGATAGATATAAGCAAGCCAGAGGTATTTGCTGTGGGAAACAGTGAAGAAGCAGTAAAAGAACTGAAAAATAAGCAAATGGAACTGCTGGAAGAGGGTTTTATCGCGGGTCCGTATGCCATAATGCTAAGAGAATGCGGCAAGAGGAAAATGAATGCAATTTCTCTGCTCGCCCAGTGTTTTCCGGTGTATCCCGATCCAGGTGCGGCAGCGTCCGCAATTGTGTCACTTGAGAAGTTTTTAAAATTAGGCATAGATGTGAAGGAGTTATTAGAAAGGGGTGAGGAGATAAAGCTAAAAGCTCGCGACCTTATGCGGCAGACCGCACTCTCAGCTCCAGAAATGCAGAAAGGTGTGGAACAGGATATGCCCATCATGTATCGTTAGTAAGAAATAAAATTTTGTATCAATAAATAAATAAGATAGGGGGGAAAGAGGTATAGAAATGGGAATAGAAAGAAGAGGAATAAAAAGGACAACATGGAGATATGACGGCTGTTTAGAGCCGTTATACGAAGTAGAGAATAAGGAAGATGAGATATCAGTTACTTTTGACCTACCACGAGTAAAAAAAGAAAATGTGGAGATAAACACAACGGAAAACTCGGTGGAGGTAATAGCGAAGATGACCGATGCAGTCTGCTGGGAGAGATGGGGCGGTATCCAGAAAAGGTTAACTTTTCAGGCTTTCCGGAAACAAATAAGGCTGCCAGAGCCAATAGACCCGGGGAAAACATCTGCTTCGTTTAAAAACGGTATTCTAAGGATAAATTTGCCTAAGGTAAGAAGGAAGGTGTTTATACCAATAGAATAAAAGGTAAACCTGTGCGAAAGAGCAGGAACAAATGGATATTCGCAAGTCACATCAACATCTAACCCCATATTGACGCCATAGGATC
>JAPDIG010000068.1:0-1432 GCA_025966525.1 Candidatus Methanophagales archaeon
TCGCCATACTGCGAATTTTACGAAGAGCTGATTAGATTCGCATTTAAGATGATTGCTGAGGATAAAACGAAATACTTCCTCAAGGAAGACGTCTTGAATAGTCTCGGATACAAATACAGGATGGAGGAATAAAGTATGGGCAAAATTAAAGAGACGATAGAAGAGATAAGGGCGTTAGACGAAGCTGCAATGGAGTCTGCACGGGCGCGGCAGGATACGCTCACAAAACCACAGCATAGTTTAGGCATTCTGGAAGACATCTCGGTGAAGATTGCAGGCATTACCGGGGATTTTATCCCTGAGCTAAATGATAAGGTAATAATAACGATGGCTGGCGACCACGGCATTACAGAAGAAGGCGTGAGCGCTTATCCAAAAGAAGTAACACCGCAAATGGTTTACAATTTCTTGCGCGGCGGTGCAGGGATAAACGTGCTCGCAAGACATGTCGGTGCGAGAGTTGTCGTCGTGGATATGGGCGTGGCGACTGATATTGAAGTCAAGCGTGCGAGTGCAAATTTCATTAACAAGAAAATCGCTTACGGAACAGCAAATATGACAAAAGGACCTGCAATGCGGTATGAAGAAGCCGTGCGTTCCATTGAAGCGGGAATAGACGTTCTGGAGCACGAGATAGAGAAAGGCGCGGACATCGTGGGTGTAGGTGACATGGGGATAGGGAATACGACAGCGAGCAGTGCTATTGTTGCGTTCATAACAGGAGAACCTGTGGAGCTCGTAACAGGACGTGGTACGGGTTTGGATGACGAGGGGCTGGAAGTGAAGATAAAAACGATAAAAAGCGCGTTAGAGGTTAATAATCCGGATAGAGAAGATGCAATTGACATATTAGCGAAAGTAGGTGGATTTGAGATAGGAGGGATGGCTGGTGTGATGCTCGCTGCGAGCGCTCACAGAATTCCCGTCGTCATAGATGGATTCATTTCCGGTGCCGCAGCGCTTATCGCATACGAACTAAATCCGAAGATACGTGATTATCTCATTGCATCGCATCTCTCTGTTGAATCCGGTCATCGGGCTGTTTTAGAGCATCTTGGAATGGAACCATTGTTCAATTTGAATATGCGACTCGGGGAAGGCACCGGTGCGGCACTCGGAATAAGCCTCGTGGATGCATCGTGTAAGATATTACGAGAGATGGCTACGTTTGAAGAAGCAGGAGTATCAGAGAAGGAATAAATTTAAAATTAAAATAACGCTTCATCCTGCTCATAACTTCGATTCAATCGCAATGCAAGTTCGGCTTTTGTCAACTCTTTACTTAAATACGCGGCATGTTCAAGCAATGAGACCATATCCAATTGTAAGATAGTATCCATTATCTCTTTTGCACTTTTTCCTACTATCCGTTTCCCGGTAGGTGAATGTTCGGCATATACCTTTTTATCTTTTTTACTTTTACTTTTACTTT
>JAPDIG010000068.1:1532-6472 GCA_025966525.1 Candidatus Methanophagales archaeon
TTTTACTTTTACTTTTACTTTCTAACTCACAAATACCGATTTTAAAGCTCCCCTTAGGGTCAAGTCTCCATTTCTTATCTTCTTTCGCAATAATAAGCTTTTTATCTTTATCTTGAAGTTGCATGATTGGCTTCTTTCTTTTCTCTTTTAACATCAAAAGATCGAGACCAATGTCCTTAGGTGCGCTTTTGCGTGCCTTTGACAGCAGCATCATCTCTGATGCTACCTTCAACTCTCGTACACTTCCTATCGCTTTGTCACTGTATTCAGGAGTAAAAAGAATATCGGCATTCAATTCGGATGATATACCTGCTAAGGTTGCATTTATACCCACTGAATCCGCATCCATAAGCTCTGTGACGTTACCAACGCCAAAGAAAAGAGGTGTGCTCTTATCTTGCAACCTGAAAAGATGATAGTTGTATAAAGATTCAGCAATTCCATATCCAATAGCGTTCAAAACGGGGTCCGCAACTACGTGCTTTATGCCATGCTCCTCAGCCATTTTCAGGTTTGCAAACAAGCTTTTGATTTGGCTCCCGGCGTCAAAATCAGGAATTACAACTGCCACTATGTCTTTTCCCTCTATCTCCTCACTTACTTTCGCAATATTTTCTCGATTCAAGCTGAGTACCATGTCAGCACCGGTTTCTATGCCTGCAAGTATTAGCTTGGCATCTAAGGTATCAACAGAGATAGGAACATCGGGTGCAAAAGCCAAAGCCGCTTTTACCGCTTTCTTCACTTCCTCTGGCTTCGCACCTACGTGAACACCAATATCTATTATATCGGCTCCACTTTTCAAGAAGTACATCATTTTTCGATGTATTTCCTCCTCGTTGAGCTGCGTTGCATCCACGATTTCTGCACACACTTTCATTCTCGCACCACCACCTATTTTCACTCCTTTTATGCTGAACTTTTCTTTTACACTGCGTTCCAATTCATACAACTGCTTCTGCGCATTCTCTTTTCTCTTCCCTGCTAAAAGCATATCGGCTGGTATGTGTGGGGAGAATTGCATCTCTTCTGCGAATTGTAACGTATCCCCGATGTCGTAAGCATGCCTGGGTCCTAATCTGATTGGTGTAGCTATTTCTTTTTCCAAGCTGCTGAAATCCGCTTTGCAAAGCCCGGAAAGTAAGATTAGGTCGTAATCTTTTTCGTAAAAATGTTTTTCGAGTGCTCTTTTCAGTGATTTAGGAGTAGAGAAAGCAGCAATGCCTATGTCCTGTGTAAGGACATCACACTTCACTAAGTTCACACTTCTTATGGCTTCTTTAACCATTCCTTCTGCTTTTCTGCCAGTTACTAACAGTATTCTCATACGCACTTTTATAACCACAAGTTTTCATGCTTAAAACGCTTGCTAATTCGATTTTTAGTATCATCGGAGCATGAACAGCAATTCTGCTCTTTGAGATACTTTCCAATACCTCACTGGACTTATTATATCCCATCTTTGGGAGCAAGCAGTCTATAATAACAGAAGCGTCCAAGACTATCATTTATCTTCTTTCACTGATAAGTTGATCAGTCAAGTCTTCCTCAATATCCTCAAAATATCCTCTATACTTCTTTACAATGTCGAACAACAACGATTTTTCGATTTTTATCTTTAGCCTTTCCCCTTCCCTCACGTTGACCTTCTCAAGCGGCTTGAAAATGCCTTGCTCATACACTGCTTCTATAACTTTCAGCATGTTTATTGCTATGTTTCACCGCTTTATAAACTTTTAGGTGACATCTGTCTCGCTCTCCTCGCGTAAACACTCCAAAAAAGGGTCTTCTGGTTTATCCTTTATCGTTTGATATACAATAAATGTTTCAGTCCGTTCAACAGCGCCAAAGGACTGCATCCTCCTTAAGAACTCAGTCAGCTCCCCCTTATCCCTGAAAAGAAGCTCTAAGAAGAAGTCAAACCTGCCAAAGAGGAGTTGAATTTTTCTCACATTTTTACTGCTCCTCAAGAACGCACTGAGTTCATTCCTCAATTTCTCTTCTGGCTTTGCAATGAGCAGAACATATGCCTTAAAGGAGAAACCGAGCTTATCTGCATCTAAACGCACCGAAAAACCCTCTGCTACTCCTTCCTCAGATAGCTTTTTTACGTGCTCAAAAGCTACTTGCCGGCTTATCCCGCACCTTCTACCCAGTTCTGAATAAGAAAGCCGTCCATTCTCAAGCAACGCCCTCAGAATACATTTGTCCTTTTTCTTCAACTTTGGTTCCATCATTTGTAAAAATTAAATATCGAAATATTTATAAAGTGACTATATTTTTATCTCTTTGGTAGAACTATGGTTATAGTCATGCATGAAAGCGAAAGAGGGTAAGCGAAATGGAGGGCAAAAGATGGAAGTGGAAGATAAAAGAACAATAGACATGCTAAAAACACGATTAGGAGCGGAGAACTATCAGAAACTTAGCAGGATAGATAACCCGGAGCTGCATCGATTCATTGCCAGGTATGTAGAACTCTGCAACCCGGATAAAGTTTTTGTCTGCACCGACTCAAAAGAGGATATCCAATATGTCAGGCAGGAAGCGATAAGAACAGGTGAGGAGATGGAACTTGCTATGCCGGGTCACACAGTTCATTTTGATGGCTATTACGACCAGGCAAGGGATAAGAAAAATACTAAGTTCCTTCTGCCTCCGGATGTTGATCTGGGTGCTAATATGAATGTAATAGATAGAGAGGAGGGGCTTAAAGAGATTCATGACCTCATGCGGGACATCATGCATGGACACCAGTTGTACGTGCTTTTCTTCTGTTTGGGGCCTCTAAAGTCCCAATTCTCAATACCCGCGGTTCAACTAACCGATTCCGGCTATGTAGCCCATTCAGAGCACTTGTTGTATAGGCAAGGTTATGGCGAGTTTGTAAGATTGGGTCGTGATGCAAGGTTCTTCAAGTTTGTGCATTCTGCGGGAGAGCTGGATGAGAGAATGACCTCCGTGAACATTGATAAACGTCGAGTGTATGTTGATCTTGAGGATGAAACAGTATATAGTGTGAATACCCAATATGGAGGCAACACCATAGGACTTAAGAAGTTAGCAATGCGCCCGGCGATAAACCGAGCATCGAAGGAAGGATGGCTAACTGAGCACATGTTTATCATGGGTGTGCATGGTCCTTCAGCGAGGGTAACTTATTTCGCAGGCGCGTTTCCTTCACTCTGTGGAAAGACTTCCACCTCCATGATAGAGGGGGAAACCATCATTGGAGATGATATAGCTTACTTCAGGAATAAGGACGGAGTAATGCGTGCAGTCAACCCGGAGAAGGGGATATTTGGAATAATACAAGGTGTGAACTCCGAGGACGACCCTCTGATATGGAAGGCACTCCACAGTCCAGGTGAGATTATATTTTCAAATGTGCTGGTTACAGAAGAAAAAGGCGTCCACTGGATTGGTAAGAATGTAGCCCCGCCCGAAAAGGGGTTTCATCACTCCGGTGAATGGACACCGGGAAAGAGAGATGAAGAGGGTAACGAAATATCACTTTCGCATCCAAATGCCCGGTTTACTCTTGATCTCCGGCTCATAGAGAATTTGGACCCAGAGCTTAACAATCCGGAAGGCGTCGCGATAGGCGGGATAATCTATGGTGGACGAGATTCAGACACAAAAGTGCCGGTTGAGGAATCCTTTGACTGGGTGCATGGCGTCATCACAATGGGTGCTGCACTGGAGTCTGAAACAACTGCCGCAACACTGGGAAAAGAGGGAGTGCGAAAAATCAATCCCATGTCTAACTTAGATTTCCTTTCAATACCTATTGGGCGATATATAGAGAACCACCTAAACTTTGGTACTAAATTGCGGAATCCGCCACCCATATTCTCTGTGAATTACTTTCTAAAAGACGCGGATGGAAATTTCATGAATGATAAAAAAGATAAGGCGGTGTGGCTTAAATGGATGGAACTGCGTTCTCATAATGAAGTTGAAGCAATAAAAACGCCCACGGGACTCACACCAAAATATGAAGACCTTAAGAGGTTGTTCCGTGAAGTGCTCGATAAAGAGTATCAGGAAAAGGACTATCGCCAACAATTCACGGTAAGGGTTGCAGAGAACTTAGCCAAGATCGAGCGTGTAATGGAGTTCTACAAGACAAAAGTCCGGGATACACCTCAAATAATGTTTGAGATATTGGAAGAGCAGAGGCAACGATTAAATCGCGCAAGAAAGAAATATGGAGATTATATACCGCCAAACAAACTTTCTTTCACAAAGAAAGTTTGATCAAAGAAACATATATTTTTTAGTAAAAGTTTTTGCTTGCAAAAAAGTTTATTGTAAAAAGAAAAGTGTATTAAAATTAAAATGATAGAAATATGTATATATGGGCGGGGGGGGCAAGGAGGAGTAACATTAGCGGAATTAGTCGCACATGCAGCTATTTCAGAGGGAAAACATGCGCAATCAATGCCTTCTTTTGGTCCCGAGAGGAGAGGAGCACCAGTTCTCGCATTCTTACGAGTAAACGAAACAGAGCGAATAAAAGTTAGGGCGGAGATTGAAGAGCCAGATGTGTTAGTCGTGCTTGATCCCGGGTTGCTTGGGATCGGTGGTGTTGTTTCGAGGCTTAAAAAGGATGGAATAGCGATAGTTAATACAAAGAAGAAATCGGCAGAGATAAAATCGGATATCGGCGTGAAAAAAATAGCAACGGTAGATGCGATGAGTATTGCGAGGTCGGTTTTAGGCTTGCCCATTGTCAATACGACAATGATTGGAGCGCTGGTGAAAGCAACGGGAATAGTTAAATTGGAGTCCTTAGAGGAACCAATGAAGGAACGTTTTGGAAAAGTTGCCATGAAGAACATAGATGCGATGAGAAAAGCATATGGAGAAACGGTGGTGAGTTGAAAAATGAGTGGAGAAAAAATCGGGTGGAAAGATTTGGAAATTGGCGCCGTGGT
>JAPDIG010000069.1 GCA_025966525.1 Candidatus Methanophagales archaeon
CCATTTCAACCTTGATTTCTCTTAGTCATAAACCTTTTTATTAGAACTAAAGAAGGTATATAAAGATATATGCAAGAGAAATTTAGCTGCACGGTGGTTGATTGGAACTATGCATACGACCTTTGCAGGGACGTAAGTAAGGAGATAAAGGATGCTGGGTTCAAGCCTGAAGTTATAATCGGAGTAGCGAGAGGAGGCTGGTATTTAGCCCGTGTTCTTTGCGATTTCTTTCTCCTTAAGGATTTGTTCAGCTTGAAGATGGAGCACTGGGGAGTAACAGCCACGATTACTGGCAAAGCGGAGATGACATATGGGCTTGACGATGCGGCAAGGAATAGACTAAGAGGGAAGCGCGTATTGATAGCAGATGACATAACTGACACCGGGGACAGCCTGAAACTTGTAGTTGAGTATGTTAAATCGCTGGGTGCAAAGGACGTGAGAACTGCAACAATGCATCATAAAACCTCTTCCTCTTTCATTCCCGATTTCTACGGCGAGCTGATAAAAGAATGGCGGTGGCTGATATATCCCTGGAGCATCCACGAGGATGTGATGGATTTGCTGGAGAAGCTGATGGTTAAAGGTGGTAAGTGGATGTGTTTGGATGAAATAAGGACTTCTATGAAGGAAGAGTTTGACTTTTACGTGCCATATCACCTTCTAAAGGAAGTATTGGAGAATATGGAGTTTCACGGTAAGATAAAAAGTAAAGAAGAAGTGGGAAAAGAGGAGTGGATGAGAGCCGTTTAAAAACACACTATTTCCCCTTCTTGCAGGTACTCATAAGGTTTCTATCCCAAAAGAATCCAGCAAAACCTCCGTATTTATCCTCCCACTGGTAAAGGTCTTCCCGCTCTTTGTCTCGTTTACCGTGATCTCTGCTGGTGCGAACATGCCCGCATCTACCTTGAAGAAGTCGAAGCCCGCTTCCTTAAATGTGACGTAAAACGGCTTTCCATAATCCCTTGAGTTCAGCGAAGGCACCTTCTTCACGTACTCCTTCAATCCCTCCACGTCATCGTAATCCACCGCATAATACACGCGACCACAGTAGATGATGCAATCGTTGGTAGAGCCCATGCATTTCACATCGTCACCAACCACGGGCGAGATGGGTATAATGCCATGTGCATGCTTAATGCTGTTTATGTCGAATCCTAAAGAGTCTAACTTGTGAATGCCCGTCTCTATACCCCTTGCAGATATTTGCACGGAGCCAGCAATAGAGGCGGTTGGCACAACCACGATATAAAGGTCTTCGGGTTCCACTCTGCACTCCGTCGCTATTTTCGATGTCACTTCCTCATCAGGTATCTTGTCACTTTCCAGAACTAATACAGCTTCATCTGCTTCGTCTGCATACAATATCTTATCGTATAACTCTTGCGGCTTGAGCGAGAGCGCCCTTGCAGGTCCCGAGCCCATACCGAAGAATTTCTTCACCTTTATCCGCCATCCCGCATATTGCGACGCCATACAGGCGATTACGGGATAGTCTGTGGTAAGCTCTACGGCTGGCACCACCAATTTACCGAGGTCAAAGCTGCTGAATTTGATATCCGCAAGGTCTGCCATGCATATTCTCGCTACGTATAAGCCTGCTTCAAATCCTCCCGCTTCTTCCACTCCCGCATCTATTATCGTTGTTCCGTTATCCAATTCCTCTATACCTACTTGCAATTCCTCTGAGTTGTCCATCATCTCCTCAAATACGTCCACTCCATACTCATTCACGCTTATCATCATTTTCTTTCACCATTACTATTAGACTACATGCTCCTATTTATAAGAATATGTTTGTCCCGATGCACGCTAAAAGGAAAAAACAAAAAACTTTAAAAAGGCTGAGTTCTTTTTTAATAGTAAGTGTAAGTTATGCGCGAGTATAGAATAGCAATTTTTGACCCAAGAATACGGATACACACATTAGAGGAACTAATTTATCCCGCTATTTTTTACTCCTCTTGGCGAACGGAAAAAGAAAAAATCCGCGCTATGTACAGGCATAAAATCAGGATTGGTAAAAGCATAGAACGGATTGGAGATGCAGAAGAGAAGGAAGAATTATACAGCAGTCTCGACGAACTTTATTTGCATTATGTCGCTCTGTTTGGATTTTCATCGGTTGAGGTGGAAAAATGCGAGGCAGAGGTCGAGGAAGAAGTAAGAGAAATAGAGATTAAGCCATATCCCTCCCCCTATGCCGATGTACCCGGCGAATTACCGGAAGAAGTGCCGGTGTCTGCGTCTACAAAATGGATAAAAGCCCGAGCAGAGATGCTTTTGGCTCAGGTTAGGAAGAGGTGTTTTATGCACCTGGTATATGCGCGGGAGGAATTGGCTATGATTGAGGATGATTTAAGTAACCTGGAAAGGAAACTTTTTGAAGAACCGGATTCGCAAGTAAAGGCGGACATAATTGAGGAGATAGAAAAGACAAGAGAACTTTTGCTCTTGCTCGGCGAATAAGAAATGGGGGGAGAGAGAGGGAATTTGAAAAAGAAAACATTGCTGTTCAGAGACTTGGTAGGCGATGAGCTTTTCTGGTTTACCGTATCCCAAAATGTTAAGGGGATGGAGAAAGACAGGTATAGATTTGAGCAGTTAGCACTGGCAATCCAGGAGTTTTTCGAGTGTGAGAGGTGCTGCAAGTGCTGTCGTGAGATGCCCATTCATCTGAACGATGAAGACATGGACAGACTCAGCAGGATTGATGGCGAAGCTCTATTTGGTAAGATGGAAGACAATGAGGTGGATAACTACTTGAAAACACCATGCCCCTATTTAAAAGGAAATGAGTGTACAATTTACGAAAGCAGACCCATGTCTTGCAAGATGTTCCCTTTCGTAGTTATCCGACCTGTACCCACACTGCAATTATGCCCGATGGGGAAGAAGATATTCGGGGAGTACAAGAGATTAGCTCGAAAGTACGGTAAAAAGGATATAAAGGTGGAATGGGATGACAGTGGTTCTGATAATAGGCTGCCGGATTACAGCGGAAACATGGAAAAAAAAGCTGTGTATGTCGCTCTCCCGATACCGGTCCTGGATAGGTTTTTAAAGTATCTGCAAGCAGAAAGGAGAAAATGAAAAAGGATCACAACCGCATGATTTCGTATATCTTATTCATATCAACACTCCCCCGCACAAGGTCTGCTAATTTATTATATTCCGTATCCCAAACAAGACCTCTCTTATTTTCGCCTTCATTTTTGCTTACGCTTATACTCAACGGAGAGCACCCTTTTTTCACTCTTATGCTGTTCAGAAAAGCTTGTCGAAAGCTATCGTTGTCAAATATCCCATGTATATAAGTCCCAATGACATTACCAAAAGCAGCGCCACCACTGTCGTCCATAACCTTCTTCCCAGAACGTTCGATGATCGTAAATCCTTTTTTTGCACTGCCATTAGAGAAATAAGTTCTTCCCATGTGTATCTCATAGCCCACTATTTCTCCTTTGTAGAACTCCAAATCCGCTATTGCCCGCACTTGATTCGTCATTTTCTGTGCATGGCTCTCAAATATGGTTACAGCAGGCAGCAAACCGAGCCCCTCAGTCTCTCCAAGTGTTGATTCCACTCCTTCAGGGTCTATTATGGTATTACAAAGCATCTGATAGCCACCGCAGATTCCAAACACAACGCACTTCCCACCCTTTGCCTTCTCCACAATCTCCGATGCATATCCGCTGTTTTTAAGAAACAACAAGTCGCCTATGGTATTCTTTGACCCTGGTATGATTATCACATCCGGCTTGCCTATTTTTTCCCCCTTACCTACATACCGGAGCGAAACATCATCCTCTGCTTCTAAAGCATCAAAATCCGTGAAATTGGATATATGTGGCAGATAAACGACTTCTATCGTTATTTCTTTTTCCTCCCCACCCAAACTCATCTTCCCTTTTTTTACTGATAACGATACAGAGTCCTCTTCCTGTATCTTTATATCGTGGAAATAAGGTATAACGCCTATTACAGGTTTATTGACTCTTTTCTCAAGGAATTCCAGCCCTGGGCTGAGTATGTCCATGTCCCCACGGAACTTGTTTATCAGAATACCTTTCACTAATTCTTTTTCTTCCTCCTCCAGCAGTTCAAGTGTTCCTACAATCCATGCAAATACACCGCCTTTGTCTATGTCTCCGAGGAGCAGCACTGGCGCATTTAGAAGTTTTGCAATGCTCATGTTCACGATATCGTTCGCACGGAGGTTTATTTCTGCCGGGCTACCCGCTCCTTCTATCACCACAATGTCATTTTCACGTTCGAGTTTCACAAAGCAGTCCTGTACGAGGTTCAGCGCTTTTGGCTTGTAGTCATGGTATTCCTTTGCCGTCATATTGCCTATTGGCTTGCCTCGCATGATAACCTGAGCGCCAGTGTCGCTGGAAGGCTTCAGCAAGATAGGATTCATCTCCACTGTCGGCTCTTTATGAGCAGCGAAAGCTTGAAATGCCTGTGCCCTTCCTATTTCAAGACCATCTGCGGTAACATACGAGTTAAGAGCCATATTCTGCGATTTAAACGGTGCAACTTTATATCCATCCTGGGAGAATATGCGGCAAAGCGCTGCTACAAGTACACTTTTGCCTACTCCTGAACCCGTGCCTTGCACCATTATCCTTTTCGCCATTTTAGTCCCTCTCCAGATGCCCGTCGAGAATTTTTATGTATAGCCGTGTAAATAAATATCATGGACAAATCAAGGTTACGAAGGTATCTTGAGAAAATAGAGCACATAGGGGAGAGAATTGAGGATATAAAAACATGGTTAGGTGAAGAGGAAGAGGTGGGTAAAAAAACAAGGCTTGCCGTTTACAAAGCCATGCAGGAAGCAATAGAAGCAGCGATGGATATGGTGGCTATGATGTTAAAAGACGAGGGTAAGCTACCAAAAGACGATTATACAAACGTAGAGGAACTATTTGAGTTAAATTTAATTGACAAAGGCTTGAAAGATGCTTTGAACGAGGCTAATGGATTAAGAAATCGGTTAGTCCACGAATACAACAGGCTGAGTGTCGATGTAGCTTTAGAGTCTATACAGTGCCTTTTAGAACCATTGAACGACTTTCTGGGAGCTGTGAAGAGATGGATGGAGAGGAATATAAGGTAGATTTTGCATTTTTAGAGAAGGATAAAGAAGTTCTTGCGGTCCTTTTGTTCGGCTCGGGTGCGCAAGATAAATTAAACAATAGAAGTGATCGAGATTTCTGTATCGTCGCTCCCAAGGTACGAAATATAGCGGGGATGCGGTCACTTTTGAAGAAGGTCTATGTAAACCTCGATGTAGTGAGGAAAAGATACGATGTATGGCTATTTGAAGAGTTACCGCTGTATATGAAACTTCAAGTTATTGAGAATCACAAAATAGTATTTTGCAGGGATTTACCCACGCTCTATGAGTATTTCTATTTTTACCGAAAAATAGGGGCTGACCAAAAGCATAGGCAGGAAATGGATAAAGAAGAACTCTTAAAAGTTCTTGAGAAATAGCCACCTTGATAGAAAGAGCATTTGGCTATGGCTCAAGATTAATAATTACGGTCTGGTCGCACTGGGTTGTTTTCCACGATGCGAACCTGACACTGATTCTAAAAACCTCTTATAACCTCAGGGATGAGTGCCAGTAATTCCGCTATATCATTTGCCCTTGCCATAACCTTAAGCATATCCATCTGAGCATCCCTAATTAATTGGGGCATGTCACTCCTTCTGAGTTCCAAATCCCTGATTTTCATTTCGCCGTTCTCAAATAGACCATAGTATCTATTAAGGGCGCCCGTGTGATCTGACCTTCTTGGAAGAAATAATATCCACTTGTATATACCCCCGAGTTCAACTGAAATACCACTCTGCTCAAATATTTTTTTGCAGAGTTTTTCATGGTTATTTGAGTTGTTACTACTGCTCTTCAGCCATAAAGAATCAATAATACCATGAAGCACTTCGTATCCCAACTCCTCTGCGATTTTCGCAGTCTCGAGTAACAACTCTCTGCCATAAGCATTTATCACCTCATGGCATTCTATTCTTCCAAACCTTGCGTTCCGGTACCGCGTGTAACCAAAGCAGGTGACGAGTATCCATTTCAATGCTTTTTTCCTCGCTTCGTAGATTTCCCTGAATTCGCTATATCTTTTGTCCCGAACTCTCTTTTTATATTCTATCCTCCTGTTTATTATCGGTTCTAACACCCTTGGAATCAGTCCAATCCTTCTCTCGCAGATATTGTAATCAACGATAGGAGCACGATGTTATTAGCCCCCTCCTTAAAATAACCTATAAACCGGATTTATAAGTTAATCTTTCGCATATTTATGCTATTCTTTTCTCAAATTGTAAAAGTACAGTATAAAAATCCACAAAATTCAATTCCAACTG
>JAPDIG010000070.1:0-1600 GCA_025966525.1 Candidatus Methanophagales archaeon
GCATGTGTAACCACCAACGGCACAAATATCAGCGCCATGAACAACACCAATACCAACCCAGCAGCTAACTGCATGCTCTTATCCTTCATCATTTTACCTCAAAAGAGGGTAGGATTGGAAAAGTCATATAAAACTTTCTATTTTTAATATTTAGGTAATAATAATAATCCTAATGGATAACAAAAATGGGAGTTTCTTTTTATTTCCATACCTTTCTAATTAGAGACTCGATAAAAATCAAGCGATGGGATCGGCTTTCGTAGTTGCTGGAATGCAGAGTGGAGTAGGAAAGACAACAGTTACCATCGGGCTTATTTCTGCTTTACGTCACAGAGGATACGATGTCCAGCCGTTCAAGGCGGGTCCGGATTTCATAGACACGAGCCTGCATACACTCGCCGCTGGGAAACCTTCGAGGAATCTTGATACATTCATGATTTCCAGTTCCGCGGTGATTCACTCATTCAGGAAAAACGCATCGGACGTGAACGTGGTTGAAGGAGTTATGGGTCTCTTTGATGGTGCGTCGGCAACTGCGGGAGGAGAGGGAAGCACAGCACATCTCGCAAAACTGCTGGATATTCCGGTCGTGCTTGTCGTTGACGCATCCAAGCTTGCAGGCAGTGTTGCTGCATTAGTTCACGGATACAAGACCTTTGACCCCTCACTCAAGTTTGCAGGTGTTATATTGAACGGCGTAGCAGGCGAAAGGCACGGGGCACTGCTCGAAAACTCTTTAAAAGGAATTACAAAAGTATTTGGGACTATTCCCGCAGATGAATCGGTTAAAATACCTGAGAGGCACTTAGGGCTTCTCATGTCTCACGAGGTTGACCACACTCTCTTGAATGACTTCTCAAAGCTAATAGAGGAGAATATAGACATGAATACTCTGCTTGAAACGACAAAGATTGAGATTAAAAGTGCCGAGCCGGAGCCAAAGTCGCGATTAAGGGCGGTAGATGGCGTCAGAGTGGGAGTAGCGATGGACGAAGCGTTCTGCTTCTATTACCCGGAGAACCTGGAAATCATGCGTGATTTTGGTGCAGAAATTACCACTTTCTCTCCAATTCGTGATTCTTTACCTGATGCCGATGCCTTCTACGTGGGTGGCGGCTATCCGGAGATTTATGCACCGCAACTGGAGGAGAACGCATCGCTAAGAGAGGCGCTTGCAGATGCGATTAGGCATGGTTCTCCGCTATACGCAGAATGTGGTGGCTTGCTTTACTGTCTTGAACAGCTCGAAGGCAGGGAGATGTTGAGCATATTCAGGGGTTCAGGGAAGCTCACAAGGAGACTTCAAGCGGTGGGCTATGTTGATGCAGTTTCAGTAAAGGATTGTCTGCTATTCCGAAAAGGTGCGAGATTCCGCGGTCATGAGTTCCACTACTCAACCGTGAGTGTCAATGCCAACGCAAAGGTGGATTTCGCATATAAACTACTGAAAGGCAGGGGAATAGAGAGTAAGAGAGACGGAATAAGGAGGGATAACGTTCTCGCATCATACACGCATCTTCACGCTTTGGGGAATGAAGAAGCTTTTCTCCGCTTCCTGGAAGCTGCGAAGTGATGCGTGTGAATCGAAAATAATCATCAC
>JAPDIG010000070.1:1700-4559 GCA_025966525.1 Candidatus Methanophagales archaeon
GCAAAAAAGCGGTAAATGAGATAGCTGAGAAACTTACGAAAGAAGGGAAGGAGATCACCAAAATTATACTCCCTTTAGGCATTGCTGCATGTGAAATTGACATGAGTTCAGCGTTTTTGAATAAGAATCGAAAGGCGCTTGAGGCATGCGATGCTGTTTTAATGCAGAGTTGTGGCGCTGGTGTGCAAGTAGTGTGCGACTATATGGATGATTAAGATATACGAGCGAATGGAGAAACTTGGCGAACTCGATAAGTTCATAGAAATGCGAGAGCCACATCAATGGGGTAAAGCGAAAAGACCGCGGCTGTTCGAGATAGAAAAGCCAATTAACCCAGTAAGAACAATGCTTGGTTCTCTCCCTGCATATCTGCCTTTGCTCAGGAGACCAAAGCTTGAGGAAGAATAAAAATGATTTTACCACTCGGTTCCTTCAGGTGTATCCTTCAACAATATCCCTCTCTTTTTCAGTTCTTCTCTGATTCTGTCAGCTTCATCCCATCTTTTTTGTTTCCGCAGCTCCTCTCGTTTCTTAATCAACTTCATCAATTCAGCAGGCAGAGGTCTTTCTTTCAGTCGGAAATCAATTCCAAGAACCTCTCCTATTTCATAAATCGCAGGCGAGAGGTCCTCTTCAGTTTTGTTTATTCGCTTCGCCATTCCAAGAAGTAGAGCTACAACTTTCGGCGTGTTGAAGTCGTCATCCATCGCATCTACGAACTTTTCAATCCACTTTTTCACGTCTATTTTCTTCTTCGCAGCCTTAGTTGCACCACGTATATAATTTAAGCTATTCTTAGCTTGCTCCATTGCAGCTTCAGTATAGTTTATAGGACTGCGATAGTGCGTTGAAACAAGCATTAACCGCAGGGTATTCACATCCCACTTCTTTAATGCGTCTCGAATCGTTATAAAGTTGCCAAGCGACTTGGACATCTTCCTTCCTCCCACTTTCAGAAAGCCTGTGTGCAACCAATATTTTACCATTGGCTCCCTTCCGCTCGCGGCTTCCATCTGTGCTATCTCCGCTTCATGATGCGGAAAAATCAGGTCTTGTGCGCCGCCATGAAGATCGTATTGTGGTCCAAACTCTGTTTCTGTTATTGCTGTATCCTCTATGTGCCAGCCAGGTCGTCCTCTGCCCAGTTCAGATTCCCAATACGGTTCCCCGGGCTTTAGAAGTTTCCAAAGACAGAAGTCAGCTTTATTTCGCTTTCCTATTACCTCGTCTATTCGTGAAACAGTATCTTCAGCCTCCTCAACTTTGCGTCCAGACAGCTTTCCATAGTTCTTGAACCTCGAAACGTCATAATAAATGCCATCGTCTAATTCGTAAGCATACCCTTTTTCAAGAAGAGTTCTTACCTGCCTTAAAATCGCATCAATGTACTGTGTAGCAGGAGCGTATTTATTTACACTGGCTATTCGTAATGCTTGCACATCTTCAAAATAAGCTTTTGTATATTTATCTGCTATTTCTTTCCAACTTGCTCCTACTTCACGAGCCCGGTTTATGATCTTATCGTCAATATCAGTAATATTTTGAAGATAAAATACATCGTAGCCTTTGTATCGTAGATAGCGTACTATCACATCAAAAGCCACATAAGTGCGGGCATGACCAATGTGAGAATAATCATATACAGTCGGCCCGCATACAAATAACTGAACTCTATTGTCTTTACGAGGCACAAAAGCCATTTTCTTTCGTCTAAGTGTGTTATAAACATTAAGCACCATTTTTGATACCAAGCGCAGGGAGGGATTTGAACCCACGATCTCCCGATCTGCAGTCGGGGGCCTTACCGGACTCGACCACCTGCGCGCATTTGATTATCTCCCCCTCTTATCCTTAGAGGAGCTTTGCCCTTTTAAAATATATACAGTCAATCCAATTTTCAGCAAGACATAAGCCACTTCTCGCGGGATACATTCCCGGTAAGTATTCCTCCATAATATCGTCTGCTTCGCATTTAGGTTGTCCTGATGGGTCCATCCCGAAATAGGGGCATTCATCCTTAAAAGGGAATTTCCCCGCATTATTTTGTGGTGGCGTAAATGCCATTTGAGAAACACCTCCTTTCAATTTTGATAGTATATAAGTTTCAGAGCATAAAAAAGTTTTTTGCATCCCGATGCACAAAAGTAATAGTTTCTCCTTTGTACTCGGTCTTAAACCTCGCCGTCTTTTCGTCCACTCCCATCTTACATACATACCGGATCTATTGCCATCTTCTTATTCACCCCCTTTTGTCTTCTCACCCTTCTTCGCGGGCGGCATATATCTTTTCAACATCAGAGAAAGACTTACCACCGTCACGGAACTCATAGCCATTGCAAGCCCCGCAAGTTCAGGTTTAAAAGTAATTCCGAAAAACGGAAATAATATTCCAGCCGCAACAGGAATGAGTGCAGTATTATATGCAAAAGCCCAGAACAGGTTCTGCTTTATCCGCGACATCACTTTCTTACTTAATTGCACCGATGCAACAGCATCCATAAGATTATCTTTTATAAGCACTATCTCACCACTCTCTATCGCTACATCCGTACCGCTGCCAATTGCAATGCCCACATCTGCCTGTGCAAGTGCTGGTGCATCGTTAATGCCATCGCCTACAAAAGCAACCACCTCTCCCCTTTCTTGCAGTTTCTTCACTTCATCAGCTTTATCTTGTGGTAATACTTCAGCTAACACGTTCTCAATCCCAATCTGCTTTGCGATTGCATTTGCAGTTCTTGCATTGTCACCTGTAATCATGACTACGGTAAACTTCATGTTTTTGAACTCGTTAATTGCATCTTTTGTTCTTTCCTTTAGTGTGTCTGCAATAGCGATTATACCTCCTATTTCATTATC
>JAPDIG010000070.1:4659-6312 GCA_025966525.1 Candidatus Methanophagales archaeon
AATGAAATAACTCACTGCTTTGTCAGCAATTCTCTGAACAGGAGGTTTTGAGCCCTGAGCATCTTCCACAAGCTTTATTATTTGAGATAGTACTGTATCACTTCCTATTTTTGTAGCTCTGAATTTGATTACGCTGTTTTTGTTCAGTGTTCCACCGACAACAGCATCACCTTTCCTCCTAAGAACTGGAATAGGCTCTCCTGTAATCATTGATTCATCTACGTAGCTCTCACCATCAACGACCTCTCCATCTACGGCGATTTTTTCTCCCGGTTTAACTACCACTATATCCTCTACTTGAACATCCTCTATTGGTATTTCAATTTCGCGGTTATCACGAACAACAGCAGCAGTTTTTGGCTGGTAACCCCATCAGCTTTTTTATCGCTTCTGAGGTTTTCCCTTTTGCCCTTACCTCTAAGTACCGACCTATGGTGAGAAACGAGGCAAGAATAATCGCGGTATCATAAAATAGAAATTCGCGTGAAAGTATAAACTCAAAAGTACCTAAAATGCTTGCTACAAATGCTACTCCAATACCCATGGAATACATGACATCCATGTTGAGATTCCGATTTTTAAGAGACCGGTAGGCGGCACTGTATATCGGACGGCTTACATAAATAAATGCAGGAGCTGAAACAGCCAGCATAAAATAGGGTTCTGCGACTGGAACATACATAAGGATCATTAAGGGGATACCTACTGCAAACCCAACAATAAACCTATTTCGTTTTTCTCTTAAATCTCGCTCCCTTGCCGCTGCTTCTAAATCCTCTGTCTCTTCTCCCTCTACTCCAAGATATTGGTAGCCAGCTTCTTCAACAACTTCTTTCATGTCACCCACCGTTGTCATTTTGGGGTTGTAGGTGACATACGCCTTCTCGGCGCCGAGATTAACAACAACACTAACGATTCCTTCCAATCTATTTAGTGCGTTTTCAATTGTTTTTACGCACATAGCACAGGTCATTCCGGAAATCTTTAGTTCCGCCTTTTTGCGTTCTTCCAACATTTATTTACCTCTTAAATGGCATCAATATCTTTACCATTACTCTCAAATAGCTCTCTAAGCTCTCTGGGGCCAAATACCCTCCCAAAACCATGAGCTCCATGTGCATGGTTCGACTCGAATCTGATCAATCTAAGTGCCATCTCTGGATTTTTACCTGACTCGTGCATTGCAGCTACAAGATCAAAGGATTCATCAGGAAACGGGAGAGCGGCAATGTCTACCTCTTTGATTTCTACCTTTTCTAATAATCCATGCTTTCGTAATTTAGCCTCTGCCACTCCTAATTGCCCTGGTGACAAGTCACAGAGTGTTCCTGTTCCCCCGCCAGCATCTAAAATTCTTGCAGCTCTATTCTCAGGAAGGCATTCCGTTACCACTCGCCATTTCAAATACCGGTCTAACGTACCCTCAAATGTAGTGAAATACATATCATACCTCTTGGATAGTTCATCCCATTCCTTTCTGACATTCTCAAGTTCTTTTGAGCTATCATCTAGCATTTTCATGTTATAATGTTTGGTAAGCGGACACGACCCCTGGTATAGCGGCTTCTTGAAGATGGTGCTCGTGTGTACAGATGTGCACTTTTTATCTACCGTCTCATCTCATCAACGCTTCAAGGTCTTCCAAATCATAGA
>JAPDIG010000071.1 GCA_025966525.1 Candidatus Methanophagales archaeon
ACATTTTCTGAGTTGTATATTCATCCAAAATTAATTCGTGGGAGAACTACAGAAGGTATTTATGATGAAAATGGATTAGTATGTAATGACAGTGCTTGCGTATTTGTTCTGTTTAACTCACTTAAAGATGTTTCAAATCGAAGCATGGAGAACAGCATAAAAAAGTGGACTGACAAGACGAGAAAGGAGTTGGAAGAAATATCCTTGAATTTTGACCTTAAATACATCTTGACCATACTGAACTCGAAATTTGCAAAGTTCTATCTCAATACGATACGGAGGCACAGGATAGAGTATTACTTCTATCCTGACGACTTTAAGAAGCTTCCAATAAAAAAGATGTCGCTTCCGAGCCAGCAACCATTCATAACTCTTTGCGATTACATACTATTCCTGAATGGAATAGGAGCAAGGAGAAAAAACGAGGAAGAGTTGATTGAATTTATTGATAAGCAAATCATAGATTCGCTCGTTTATGAGCTATACTTCAATGGAAAATTTGAAGAAGAGGGCTTGAAAACGAATCTTCTTGGACTTGTAAAGCCGTTTCTAAAGGATATTGAAGATTTGAGAACAGAAGAAGAGAAGTTAAAGATGCTAAAAGAAGTTGTGCAGAGGATTAAGAGTGACAGGAGATTGAAGAGTGATATAGAGAAAATAAGAAGTCATGAGTGGGTGAAAATTATAGAAGGTGAAAAGAATGCAAAAACAAAATAAAGCCCAGGAAGATTACATCCTGTCTTTGGAAGCTGACAGGTGGCTATTTTACGCCGATGTGCTCGTGGACAAGGCGCATGTAGTGATGTTAAAAGAGCGAGGGATAATAAAAAGGGACGAAGCGGCAGCTATTTTGCACAGCTTAACTAAAATAGAAGAGCGGGGTGAGGATTTTATCGAACACGAACTCCCATCCTACGAGGATGTGCACACTGCAATAGAATCCGTGCTGATAAGAGAAATAGGCGAGGAAAAGGGCGGAAGGATGCACACTGGACGGTCAAGGAATGACGAAGTGGCAACGTGCATAAGAATTGCACTTCGTGACGAGCTGTTAGAGCTAATAAGGGAGATAAACGAGTTAAGAGGAGTGTTATTAGAAAAAGCTGCTGAGAACGTTGATACCGTAATGCCTGGCTACACACATCTGCAGCACGCACAACCAACCACATTCGCACATCATTTCCTAGCGCATTCTGATGCTTTTGCTCGTGATTTCTCTCGACTTGTAAGCGCATACGAGCATACAAACGTAAACCCTTTAGGTGCCGCGGCATTTGCTTCTACTGGCTTTCCATTGGATAGGGAAAGAACAGCGAAACTTTTGGGGTTTGATTCAGTGCTGGAGAATTCAATGGATGCCGTTTCCACAAGGGATTTCGTCATCGAGACAATTTCTTGCTGCGCTAATCTGATGACAAACTTGAGCAGGCTTGCCGAGGAGATAATACTGTGGAGCACAACAGAATTCGATTTCGTTCGTCTACCGGAGGAATATGCAACCGGGAGTTCCATAATGCCACAGAAACGAAACCCGGACTATGCAGAACTTGTCAGAGCGAGAACCGGCACTGTCTTTGGATGCTTGATGGGCGTGCTTTCTATATGCAAAGCTTTGCCCTACTCTTACAACCGGGATTTGCAAGAGGTAACACCACATCTGTTGCAAGCTACGAAAACCGCCATAGCTTCGGTAGTAGTGATGAAAGGTATGGTAGAAAAACTAGAATTAAAAAAGGAGGAAATGGAACTCAAGGCAAAAATTGGATTCACTACCGCAACAGAGCTGGCTGATACTATCGTTAGAGAAACTGGTATATCTTTTAGAACTGCTCATAAAATTGTGTCTTCTCTGGCGGTACATTTAGCAGATGAAAACCTGGAATCGGAAAAAGAGCAAGAATCAGAGAAAACTCTTGTTGCAGAGATCCTTCAGAGAATAGACGATTCCGCTGCCCATATCATAGGTAAAAAACTTAGTGAGATGGGGCTGACGGAGAAGAAAGTGAAAGAAGCGTTGAACATCGCTTCAAATATTCAGAAAAGGAATGTGAAGGGCGGCCCGGCGAAAAAAGAGGTGTTGAGGATGTTGCGAGCGAGAAGAATGGATTTGGAGAAGGATGAAAAATCGCAATGGGCAAGGGAAGAGCATGTGAAAAGAAGCCTGGAGGAATTGGAGAGAGAAGTGAAGAAAAAGAAAAAGGTTATAAAAGTGATAAAACGATAATATTATCTCTTATCCGGAAATTTCCTTAAAACGCTGATTTTCCATCCAAATATAGACCAGGTATAACTCATTTACAAATTTATAAGATGCCGCTAACGAGCTCTTACCTATACCTCTTTCGCCTGCAAAAAAACGTTCTCTTGTCTCCCAGATGCACTTTGATTGACATATTTTAAGATTTCTTTGATTTGGTCAACTCTGCCGACAAAGAGTTCGACAGGCACAGGACTACCGGGTGTAAATGGGCTATCTTCTTTCATAAGCATCCCCTACTTTTGTTTTTATATATTTTATATCTCATATAAAATAATTATGAATATAAGCATTCCGAGGGTGGTAATTGCGGGAGATAGAAGCTCCGCAGGCAAAACCACTGTGTGCATCGGACTTTTGAGTGCTTTACGAGCCCAGGGATTTGAGGTTCAGGGATTCAAGGTTGGACTTGATTATATAGACCCCGGATTTCACACATTGGTTTCCGGCAGACCATCGAGGAATCTGGATGGTTTTTTGATGTCTCCCGAGGTAGTAAAGGAGATATTTTTTAGAGGCTGTGCGGGAGCGGATATTGCAGTAATAGAAGGTGTTAGAGGGCTTTACGAAGGTTTGAATTATTCAGATGACACAGGAAGCACTGCACAGATAGCAAAGATTTTGCGGTGCCCTGTTATACTTGTAGTTGATGCAGGGAGCATCACGAGGAGTGCCGCCGCCGTGGTTAATGGTTATAAAAGTTTTGACTCCAAAGTACAGATCTCAGGCGTTATTTTGAATAATATTGGAAGCAAGAGACACGGTGAGAAGGCGGAGCTCGCAGTGGAGGAATATAGTGGAGTAAAAGTCATCGGTAAGATTCCACGTAAAAGCGACCTGGGAATCTCTATGCGACACCTTGGCTTGATTACCGCCACGGAATGTGAAAACAGACGAGATGATTTCGACAGTGTTTTAAATAAGATAAAGACCGCGGTGGAAAAGAACGTGGATATGAAAATGTTTTTCGACATCGCAAAATCTGCATGTGCGCTGAAGACGCCGGAGACACGGATATTTCATGCTAAGAGAGGTGGAAGCGAAGAGTCAAAAGTCAGGATTGCGGTGGCTTTTGACGAAGCGTTCAATTTTTACTATCAGGATACACTGGATTTACTCGCTTTGGAAGGTGCGGAACTTGTGTATTTCAGTCCGATAAGGGATAAGAAGCTCCCGGAAGGAGCCGATGCAGTTTATATTGGCGGCGGCTTTCCCGAGATATATGCAGAGGAGCTTTCCTCGAACTCGCAAATGCGCAATGCAGTAAAAGACTTTTACGATAGATATGGGGTTATATATGCAGAATGCGGTGGGTTAATGTATCTATTGGAACAACTTGAATATACGCCCTTACATGGGCTGCCTGGCCGTAGGGCGGAGTCACACGGAGAAGGTGGTAGTTTTGAGATGTGTGGTGTGATAAAGGGATTGGTGCGATTTGGAGAAAAGAGAGTCGTGAACTACGTGGAAGGTGAATTCCAGAAGGATTGTATCTTGGGTAAGAAAAGGGGCAGGTTTAAGGGGCATGAATTCCATCATTCCGAGATACTGCTCGAAAATCGGTCAAATGTGGATTTTGCTTATAAAATGCTCAGGGGTGAGGGCATAACAGATGGAATGGACGGTATTATAACGAAGAACTGCCTTGCGTCTTTTGCACATCTGCATGCTGCCTCCTATACAGAATTTGCTGAGAATTTTGTTGGGAGTGCCTGCCAAACAAAGAACAAAAATCTCTGATTTTTGAGCTGGGTCTATTTCGTGGGATTTCGTGATTTTTTATTTCTGCTAACAAGTACAATATATTATACAATGTGGGCAATAGAAGTAAGGGACTTAACGAAGAGGTATCGAGGCAATGGCTTTGCTGCTGTGGACCACGTCTCTTTTAGTGTGAAAAGTGGCGAGATATTCGCTCTGCTCGGTCCTAATGGAGCAGGGAAGACAACTACGATAAAAATATTGACTACTCTGCTGAAGCCCACTTCAGGAACCGCGAAGGTAGCAGGCTTTGATGTCAGTAAGGATAAGGACAGCGTGAGGAAGAGTATAGGGATTGTTTTTCAAGAGCCCTCTCTGGACTGGCGATTAACAGGACGTGAGAATCTGGATTTTCATGCCAGAATATACGGGATAGGGAGGAAAGAAAGAGAAGAGAGGATAGAAGAGGTTTTAAAGCTCGTTGAACTGGAAGACAAAGCAGATGTAGTGGTAGATAAGTATTCAGGAGGTATGAAACGTAGTTTAGAGCTTGCAAGAGGCTTTATTCACAGTCCAAAAGTCCTTTTCTTAGACGAGCCCACTCTGGGCTTGGATACACACACCAGGAGACGAATATGGGATTACATAGGGGAATTGAACGATAAGGAAGGAGTAACGATTGTATTGACCACACATCACATGGAAGAAGCGGATTACCTTTGTGAACGCGTAGGAATTATGAACCAGGGGAAGATAATTGCTCTTGACACACCGAAGAACCTGAAGGATTTGATAGGCTCGGATTTGGTGAGTTTGGAAATGAACACCAGAGATTGCAATACAGATATTTTCAAAAAGCTTGATTTTGTTACTGATTTCAGGGAATACAACGATTTTGTAACGTTGAAGATGGAGAGAGGCGACCTGAGAATTCCTGCGATTATGGAGGTTGCGCAGCGAGAGGGGATAGAGATAAAATCAGTGAATTTGAGGAAGCCGAGTCTGGAAGATGTATTTTTGTACATTACGGGGAGGAGGATAAGGGAATAGGTAAAACTGCGATTCTGTTCTACTTCTTTTTTACCTCTATGACTTTCCCATTCTCGTCTAACAAGAATTCGAGTAGGATTCTATCCACTTTTGACGCTTTTGGATTCCAGGTCCTTCCACACATTCCGCATTCGACATCTGAAGCTAATTCTAGGACATACCAGCTTGCATCTGCGTATGGCGTTCCACAGTAAGGGCAAATACTTACGGTGATATCTAAAAAGGCTTTCTTTTGTTTCATACGTTAAAATATTTGATTGCAAGCTTTAAAAAGTTCGTGCTATTGCGGCTTAAATCTATACTTTTATAAGGTTTTTTGGAGCCAAATCAATTCAAAGGATGTCTAAGGGCGGTCTCGCAAACAATCCTGCCCGTTCTGCCATTCGATAAAGTTCATCGTGCGCTTTTAAAACTTCTTCGGGCATTTCATACGTGTATTTATTTACATACATCAGCGCGAATTTCTTTACAAGCTCTTTATCCGCACCTCGTGCGTATTTCATTGCATACTGCAATGCTTCTTCTACGTGCTCCAGCGCATACCGCACGCTTTCTCGCATGACCGCAAGAAACTCACGTTGCATCGCTTCAGGAATATCCCGCTTTATGGCGTTAACGCCAAGAGGTAAAAGCAGCCCCGTTTTCGCATGCCACCAGTCCCACAAATCGAGTATTTTTACAAGCCCGTGCTGTGCGTAAGTTATCTGACCTTCGTGGATTACCAATCCTGCATCTATCTCCCCCTGTTTCACGGCGGGGATAACCTCGTCAAATCGCATTTCAACTGGCTGGAAGTCATCAACTGCCAGCTTTAGCAGCAGGTTCGCAGTAGTGTATTTCCCAGGCACTGCAATCCTCTTTCCTTCAACATCCATTCCCCTCCCTGCTACTACTACTGGACCATATCCGTCACCCACGCTTGCACCGGCAGACAGAATCCGGTACTGGGAGTGAAGAAAAGCATAAGCGTGGACTGAGAGTGCTGTGACATCAAACTCTGCGTCAAACGCTCCTCTGTTCAGCGTTTCTATGTCCTCAACGAGATGCTTTATTTCAAAATTGGCACTGATTTTGCCGCTTAGCAGTCCATAAAACATGAATGCGTCATCTGCATCCGGGGTGTGTGCTATGAGCATGGTTTGATTAAATTTAATATTGGCAGGGGAGATATAAAAAGGTTATGCACAGAATGAGAAATTGAAGCGGTTTAAAGACCTGGTTATTCCGGACAGCACGATTATTCGGCTGCACGAGTCGTTCGCG
>JAPDIG010000072.1 GCA_025966525.1 Candidatus Methanophagales archaeon
GCTGTCAAGATTGATGGATGAAGGAATAGGACCGGGAAAGACGAGAGAGGACCATGCTGGCGTATCTAATCAGCTTTATGCGGGTTATGCAGAAGGCAGAGACATGCGTGACCTGGTTGCAGTGGTAGGCGAGGAGGCGCTGACAAGTAGAGATAGAGGGTATCTGGAATTTGCAGATGAGTTTGAGCGCAGGTTTGTTACACAGGGTAGAAACGAAGATCGGAGTATAGAGGAGACATTAGACATCGGCTGGGATTTATTGGCGACACTGCCTGAAGGAGAGCTTAAGCGAATAGACGAGCACATAATAAAGAAGTACCATCCAAGATATAGGAAAGCGGGAGAATAAGAGAGATTCCTATTCTTCAGATGGAGAATGTTTATGTAGAATCAAGGGACATATTAGTAAAGCGATGCTGCTACGGGGTGAAAGTAGGATTAAGAATAAAAAGGGAACAAAAATAACGTCATCCGGCGTAAAGATAGCCACTAAGCTGCTTGTTTTCTATGCTTCCCTAATTCTACTTGAATTCTTTATAATTGTCTATCCCCTCATCACCGCATTTAGCCCGCCAGGGTTCTTAGAGGAAAACAGGATTTGTTTTTTGTCTTTTATCGCAGTGAGCATAATCGCGGTGCCAATTCTTATATCGAACAAATCCCGTTTCATCGGAACTTTTGAAACTGTAAAGACACAGAAAGGTATGAAACTGCATAAACTTCTTGACCGACTACCGATTTTCAACATCTTATATCTCATTTTTGGTATTTCTCTTATTATAAGAACTATTTTACCTTATGCCCGCGTTTTTGGCGGAGAGATGGTGATGTTTGGTTCTGATGACCCCGTATATCACTTAAGATTAATAGAGAATGAGCTCTTTGGCAAGCATTTCCCGCACAGGATTTATTTTGACCCCTATACTCTTTTCCCTCACGGGAGCTATCTTCATTTTAGCCCATTATATGACCAGATTCCTGCATTTGTTACCTGGCTTATCGGCTTGGGCGCACCTACGCACATGCTAATGGAGACCGTAGGGGCATATTATCCTGCGGTTCTCGGTGCTCTGGTTGTTTTTCCTGTTTATTTCATCGGTAAGGAACTGTATAGCAGGGAAGTGGGTTTGCTTTCTGCGTTTTTAATCGCTATATTACCTGGTTTCTTGTTTCGATCTATCTTAGGTGCAATGGACCATCATGTTGGAGAAGTCCTGTTCAGCACACTTGCGATGATGTTTTTGCTGATGGCACTGAAACGAGCAAAAGCAAGCGGCATATCTTTTGAGCACTTCAGGGAACGTGATTGGACATCCTTGAGAACACCCTTAGTCTATATTTTCCTCGCTGGTTTCTCTTTTGGTCTTTATGCGCTCACATGGAAAGGTTGCGTCATGTTCGCCTTCATCATCTTTGTCGCTCTTTTCGCTCAATACCTCATAGAGCATCTACGTGGCAACTCCACGGATTATCTATGCCTGGTGGGTGTTCCAGTATTTCTTATTCCGCTATTAATGATTTCACCTTTCTTGAAGTATCCCGGGATGTATAGCTCTGCACACGTAGCATCATTACTTATTGGAGCGCTTGTAATTTTGCTATTAAGCATCCTATCATTAGCACTGACAAGAAAAGGAATAGCTCGCCATGCTTATCCTGTTGCAGTTTTGGGCATGGGCATACTGGCTTTGGTTATTTTAAATGTGCTGTTTCCATCTCAATACGCTTCGTTGATGCATGCAATGGGATGGGTAAAGTATAGTGTAGGCATGCAGGTAATAGGGGAAATGCATCCAATGACACTGGGTGCAGCCTTAGGACACTTTTCCACCTGTTTCTACATCTCGCTTGCCGCTTTTGTATTTGTTATTTACAGCGTAATAAAGAAATGGAGACCTGAAGAGACCTTGTTTCTTGTTTGGTGCTCTGTGAACCTTATGTTACTGGGCGTAATCTTTGACATGTTTGGAATTCGCCCTCCACCAATTGGTCAAAATCGGTTTGTGTATTATTACGCGGTAAATGTGGCGCTGCTTTGCGGCTTATTTGCTGTTCGTGTGACTCAGTTGAGCTTCGCTTTTTTCTCTGAGACAGAAAAAACGAAGATAGAAGGAAAAAAAATCAAAGGGAAGAAAGAAAAGCAGAGGAAGGAGGAGATGGAAAGGCGAAGACAGAAGGTAGAAAGAAAGAAAAAAGAAGTACCCGAAACGAGTATTACAAAGATAAAACATTATGTCACGCCAAATCGGATCATAGTATTATTTGTAGTGATATTCATTATTTTTTATCCGTTTCCGTTCAATATAGCTAAACCCTTTCCTGCGAACATGCCGGAGAATTTTGAGCGAACATATTATGAAGCCAAGGCTGGTCCTTCTGTGTTCCACCCTGACTGGTACGAATCGTTATTGTGGATGAGGAACAACACTCCCGATCCAGGCGTGGATTACTATGCGCTATACGAAGTACCTCCGCGTAATGAGGATTACAAATATCCCGAGAGCGCATATGGCGTGATGAGCTGGTGGGATTACGGGCACGTGATAACGCTTTATGCACGTCGCATTCCCAATTCAAATCCGTTCCAGGGTGGTATAGGGGGCACAAATGAGAATGGCTCGATAAGACCAGGAGCATGCACGTTCTTTGTGTCGAGCAATGAAGAGGAAGCGAATTGGATATTGGACAAACTCGGTACGAGATATGTGATAAGCGACTTGGAGATGGCGGATGCTTGGGGAATATGCTCTTGGTTAGGTCGTACGCCAAAGTTCAGCGCGATAACGGTTTGGGCTGGTAACCCCGACTACTATAACTCTCTTTTACGCTATTACAAAACGATGGAAGCGCGGCTGCATATATTTGATGGTGCAAGTATGGATGTAGAAGGTGAAAGCATTCCCGCCTTAGCTCACTACCGGCTGGTGCATGAATCCCCCTCTTTTGTTCTTCCGTTGGTTATTATAGACGAAAATGAGGGTAAAATGTATTGGCGACCTTTTTCCGGTGATTATAATAGGACGAAGTCGCAAGCACAGATTCTTCACGGGTATTTGTTCAGTATGCCCGCGGGAGTTGGAATAGAGGAGATTCTGGATAATGAAAGCATACCAGAAATACTGAGCAGTGCGCTTAATTCCACGGGTTTTCCGCTCTCTGAGAATAGCACGGTTATAACAGTCGACGGGCAATGGACAATACGAGACGAGACAAATGGAAACGTGTTTATCATCAACAGGAAGGATGGAAAGCTAAACGTTTACCTTTATGGCGTCCCAACAGGACAGCCAAACATAAAAGCATGGACACCGGAATATATAAAGCCTGTGAGTTTTGTGAAGACGTTTGAATACGTAAAAGGTGCGAGAATAAAAGGAACTGCTCCTAATGGCTCGGTTATTGAAATAGCAACAAACGTCACGACAAACCAGGGTAGAGAATTTGTGTATTCCTCGCATACCACATCTAACGGCACATACGAGTTCGTGGTGCCATATTCAACAGAAAAACCAACAGATGGATGGACGAGCAAAGGGTGGACGAATTACGGTGTTTTTGCATCATCTTATAAAATACGTGCTGGTCGTAGCCTAGAGGACGGAACGATAGTGTGGGATTTAGAAAGAGAAATACGCGTGCCAGAAGAAGCAGTGATGGAAGGAAAAACAATAAGGGTAGATTTGTTATCTTAACTTCTTTTCTCAGAGCTTTTAATTTGGTTGCAGGTGCTTCTACTATATTGCCGGATATACAAACACACCATGCTTTGTCACATCAAAGTCTATGCCACAGAATTTATCCACGTATTCCTGATGTATTGCTTGCGGGTCTAAATCCTCGAACTCTTCTGGATAAAACCACTTCGCCATGTATGCAAGACCAACAGGATATACAGAGCCGAAAGCAATGCTTCCGTCCATTAAATAGACACGCCCACGCTCCACTGCTGTTACATTACCAAATCCTGGTAGTGCTATTATCCCTTTATATTCTTCTTCTATCTCCGTCTCATCGTCTGTCGTGTATCCACCAGCGCGAGAAAGTCCAACGATAACATCCGGGTCTTGCTCCAAAATCTTCTCTGTCTCTACTGTCGGATATGTCCCCATAAGCCCTGCTGTTATTGCCATATTGTTCCCGCCTGCAAGTTCACAAAGCTGGTGCATTCCTGTTCCTCTTGAATACGTCTTGCGTTCACTTATTGAGTCCACTCCGCTCTTATCGAGGAAAACCTCTGGCTTCTCATCCTCTGGAATCTCGGATACTTTATCTCTTATTTCTCTAACATATTTATCATGCCAATCAAGATATTTATTTGCATTAGCTTCTTCTTCAAGTAAATAGCCGAACGTTTCCATCCCCTCTCTGAGTTCTTCCGGCTTGAAGAAGTCTAATCGAATAACTGTTATGGAGGGAGGAAGTTTCTCCTCTATATATTCAGGACCCGGCCATGTCCCGTAGGCAAATACAGCATCAGGTTCTAATTGCAGCACTGCTTCTGGTTCTATCTCCCTCCATCCGCCGACTACGGGTTTTTTACTCATCACGGGGAAGAAATCTGTTCGCTTTGCTATTGTATCACTGATACCAACTATTCTATCATCGGCACCTAAAACGCGAATCACCTCCGCAATATCCGTATTCAGCACGATTATTCTCTTCAGCGGCTTGTATATCGTGACATTCTCTCCAGTCGCAGTCCTAATTGTCCTTGGATACCGCCCCTGATAAAAATAATTACATGCAATTTTACGCAGTTCCTCCTTTTCTGGATATTCTATTCCTTCTCCTAAATACGTTGCCCTCATATACGTCATGACTGCTTCTATTACCTCAGTCCTTGATACAGAAGCGACGTTCATCCCATCGGGATTCTGCATATTCACCGCAGTAGTGGCAGCGTTCGCAACTACGCAGGTAGAAGCTATGGTTATCGCCGATATTAGAATCAATATTCTTACCCTGTTACTTAGCTTCATTTTCATCTCCTTTCTTCATCACCACTAATAGCTTTTCTTTTTCTCCTTTTCTGTGCAAAGACCGCTGCTACTACCGACAGCAGGGCAAACGCAGATAGTGCCATAAATTTATGCGGAAAACATGCAGAAGATGAGAGAGTCGGTGTTACTGTTAGCGCGGAAAATGAGTTTTCAGAACGTTCTGCTAATAACGATTCTTCTATCTCTTTCTCTTTTTCCTCTCCCGCCGTGCACGGCACTCTCACACATACTGGATTCGATTCGTGCTTGTTTATCCCATTCTTATAAGTAGCTTTGAAGATAGCACTATTCTCTCCTCCCCTCTTACTTCCGTTGATTTTGAACACCGCGATAGCAGACGCGCCAGACTTTATCCTTCCAATGTACACTCTTTCCTGCTGGCATTCCACTCCGCTGGTGGTTGAAACCGCGACATAGACGCAGTCAACATCCGATAGTCCTTCATTTATGACCTCTAAAGAGACCTCGTTCTCGGAAACTTCCAGAGGCAATATATTCACCGCGCCTGTAACCACAATCGGAATAAAATAACGGATGCCTTTGCTCCTTTTGCCTTCCATATCTTCAATGTCGGCAATGAACTTCAGCATATATACACCTTCTTCTAACGGTGCTTTTATTTTAAATGCAAGGTCAACTTTTTCATTCGGGCCTATTACTCCGGCAGAGGTATATCTGCTATATACTTTAAATTCACGTTCAACGATATAAGCTTCTTTTATGTAGGCATCCATTGTGAATCTTGTCTCGGTGTCAATGTCTGTAACGTAACCCCCGGTACCTTTTATCTCACTCTTTATATCCACATCCTTTTCTATTGGCTTATCTTGCATATTCTTAAGCGTAATCGTAAGGACACCTACATCACCGGGCATCAACGTCTCTAGATTGAGTTCGTAGTCATACACCATCACAGAGGGTTTAGGATTGGGCGCGATTGCACACTTGTTTAATAAGCTGTCAATATCATCTCCGAAAACG
>JAPDIG010000073.1 GCA_025966525.1 Candidatus Methanophagales archaeon
CACGATTTCTTTCATTTACGACCAGGGCATCAAGATAAAGGGAGTGACAACTCCGGAGTTAAAGTTAAATCCCGCGGGAAAGGTGAACATCCGCAAATTTGTGAATGTAACGAACGTAACGGCAGATTCATGGATCTTCTTGAATGTGAGTTATCGCGATGCCGATGTCAGCGGTGTTGATGAAGATAGTTTATTGCTTTACAGGTGGAATGAAACAGCATCAGCGTGGGAATTAGCCAACGAGACCGGGAAACCAAATGGAGTTAACACAACTGGGAACTATGTTTATGCGAACGTAACGAGCTTCAGCCAGATTGCTCCTTTCGGAAACCCTACACCGCACTTGGGAAAAGACAGAGAAGAGACAAGCAGTGCATGAAGCAGGGCAGAAAGCAAAAGCGTCTCTTCCCAGCGCTCAAATGTTTTTTTATCTGCATTCATATACGACATCAATCGTCGCACTCACTTCTATCTCTCCTGGTTCGATTGGCGGTGCTATTGGAGTGGGTATTTGCAGTGCGTATTCATAATATCCCCCTCCTGCTCGGCATGGAGTTACATATACGCTACTTTCTTTGACCTCCACTACTCTTACGATATTAAGACCGAACCCACTTGCTATTGCTCCCGCTTTACCTTTTGCATCTTCACATGCCTTGTTTATTGCTGCATACTTCAACTCCTTCTCCTTCGTTTCATTCAAGCCAAATACTACACTCCGCACATTGTTTGCGCCCGCGTCAATCGCCACGCAAATGATTTCTCCTGTTTTATCTATATCAGCAGTTTTAACCACGATTTCATTGGTCACACGGTATCCAACAATCTCCTCTGGTTCGCGTTCATAATCTCTAATCGGATAGATATTGAAACGAGATGTTTCTATTTCGTCCTCTGAAATACCAAGAGTTTTCAACGCCTCAATAGTAGCGTTCATCCTTAAAGAATTATTTGTCAATGCTTTCGATACGTTTTTGTCCTCCGTTTCAACGCCGAGTCGTATCTCTACCTGATTTGGCTCAGCACTCACGATTCCCATGCCAGAAACTGAGATAGTTGCATTACCATTACTATCTGCTGCCGTTGCCCCGGGAGGGATATCGCCCGCAATTGCTAGGCATATAGCAAATATCGCTACTACACTTATTGCCAATATCTTTTTCATCATTTTTTCTGATCATATCACCTCCTAAATTTTTAAATCTATCTTTTCCCTTTCCTCTCTTTTTAGCGCCCCCTCCTTGACGCTTAAATATAGTTGAGAGAAATGGTTATATATAATTTTCCATAGATCCCAGTATCTCCAAATACATTTTTGGGATGATAACTCAAAAATCGAAAAACTTATATTATCTCAAACTTATTTATCTTCTTTGAAAAAATGATAGAAAAAGATCTCAAACCACGTACTGTTAAAGGGCGAGTCATCCTCAAATTGAAAGAGGAACCCTCTCGGGTGGTAACAACGTCGGTACCCACAGGACGCAGATCTAATGTTGTAAACCTTGGAATCGCATCGGTAGATAAGATACTGGCAAATTACGGGACCATCGGGATAACGAAGCTTCGAGGACCACCCACAGAGTCACTTCCAGGTGGAATGCGAGTACGCAGAGTTAGCGAACCTGAAACGACTCATGAAGCATACGGGTTTACGCGAACTTACATCGTGAAGGTTCCACCAGAGACTGATCTCGACTCGATGGTTAAGAAGTTGAAAGCGGATCCAAACGTGGAAAATGCTGAGGTGGACTATTTTGCCAGGATGGCGGTAGTTCCAAATGATCGTTATTATCAGATACAGTGGGGCTTGCAGCGAATAAGATGCGAAGATGCGTGGGAACTCGAAAAAGGTAGCCATGATGTGATTATTGCCATTGTAGATACAGGGGTAGATCAGAGCCATCCCGATTTAGTGGATAAATTAGTTCCGGGTTATGACATGGTAGATCTTACAGATGTCGAATCAGAGGAGGGATGCGTCTGGGAAGGAGATATCTATACGCGTGACAACAATCCAGAAGACGAGAACGGACATGGGACACATTGCGCTGGTATTGCCGCCGCTTCCACGAACAATGGTGTTGGAGTTGCGGGCGTAGCATGGAATTGCAGGGTCATGTCAGTGAGGGCTCTTGCCAATATAAGATGCACCACAGATGAAGGGACTTATGTAACAGGGACAGGAACGTTCACTGATATTGCGGATGGCATTATCTGGGCAGCAGATCATGGTGCGCACGTAATCAGCATGAGTCTTGGAGGACTCGTGCCTAAAAGCGCGCCTCCACCATCCCTGCTGAAGAATGCAATAGACTATGCCAGCTCAAGGGGATGCGTTCTCGTGGCGGCAATGGGTAATGACGGTGTCAACCCCGAGGACTATAATTACTATGCGTATCCTGCTGCACATCCGAAGGTGTTAGCTGTCGGAGCCATAGACAAGGATAACAGAAGAGCGAGTTTCTCCAACTATGGTGACTATAAGCACGTTATGGCTCCCGGAGTTGATATCCGCAGTGCGTACATTGGTTCTGATTATGCCGACATGGATGGCACTTCTATGGCTACACCCTTTGTATCCGGACTTGCAGCACTCATAAAATCCGCTGATTCACATTTGAGCCCCGAAGAGATTGTAGAAACAATACGTCAAACTGCAACATCTCACAGCGAGTACAACATAGAGTATGGATATGGCGTGATAGATGCATATTCTGCCATCAAAAAGATAATCCCTGAGCCACTCATACCAACTATTGACCCTTGTGGAAGGATAGTAGAAGGTAATCTCAAAGAGAGTGGCAATCAGAAGATCTACAAAATTGCTGTGACCAATACCCTTAGCATTAATTTGGATGGACCAGAGGGAGCGGACTTCGATCTTTACCTTAAAAAGGGCGCGCCCCCAACAACTCGTGACTATGATAAACGGGCATACACCGTCAAACCGGATGAGACCATCACCCACCTAATCGAGGAACCAGGAGATTACTATGTAATGGTAAAATCCTATCGCGGAGCTGGTGATTTCAAACTGACGGTAAGGCGGGAATAAAATATATTTACAGGAGAAAAAGCTTCTATTGAAAATGCTTCCAATAGCTTCTCTCAACTCAGCGGCGGGGAGCACAAAAGGATGTGCTTTTAGTTTGGGCTTCTTAGGCTTCCGACCACGGCTTAGCGGAAGATTCAGCCCATAGAAAATTTACACTTTAACATTATAAACAAATATCATTAGAATGATTCGCACAGAAAATCTATCGAAGGTTTACCGTATGGGCAAGGTAGAGGTTCAAGCATTGCGAGATGTGAATTTGGAGATAAAAGATGGTGAGTTCATGGCTATAATAGGACCTTCGGGCTCTGGTAAGTCCACACTGCTCAATCTGATCGGCTGTTTGGATAAGCCCACAAGCGGTGCGGTCTTCATAGATGGTATAGATACAGGTAAATTAAGCGAAAATGGGCTTGCAGAGATAAGAAGGGAGAAAATTGGTTTCATATTCCAGCAGTTTAATCTCATCCATACGTTAAATGCGCTAGAAAATGTCGCGCTTCCTATGTTCTTTGCTGGTGTGAGGCGCGAGACACGAATGAAGAGGGCGGAGGAGCTGCTTACAAAGGTCGGGCTTGGAGACCGCATAAACCACAAACCTTCAGAATTGAGTGGTGGGGAACAGCAGCGGATGGCAATTGCAAGATCGCTTTCAAACGACCCTGAAATTATTATTGGTGATGAACCGACAGGAAATATTGATACTGAAGCGGGAAATGCAATAATGGACATTTTAGAGGGTTTGAATCGCGAGGGAAGGACGATAATCGTAGTGACGCACGATGCGGAGATTGCAGCTCGTGCTCATACAACCAAAAGGATGCGAGACGGGATATTGCTCGATTAAGCAATGTGCCCACAGAAATCCCTCAACGGGCATTCTCCGCATCTCTTCCGCTTACAATATTTTATACTGAGCTTGACGAGTGCTGTCTCAACACGTGAAAGTTCTTCACCCACGAATTCTTGCAGATTTATGTCCAGATTCTCTGCTACGCTTTTAGCTTTGCTCGATACCGCTGGACTTATTTGCCACACGCCCCGCAATTCTCTTAAGAAAATCTGTGTCGTCACCGCACCAATCCCCTTAAATTCCTGCAACCTTCTCTCCAAATCTTTTGTGCTCGGGGATTGATTGTAAAGGTTCTCCAATGAGCCGTATTTTTCTTTTAGCGTCCCTGCTATATCAAGCAGCTTTGTCGCCGTGGAAAAATCATATCGCACATATCCCCCTTCGTCTAAAATCCTGACTAATTCGTCCCAGCCCGCAGCGATGATTTTTTCCGCACTGTCAACGCCATACCGTTCAAATGTTTTATAGGTATTCGATGCGATCTTCTCGCTTATTCTCGCACCGAACAGGATAGAAGCTAAAAACCATTTGAACCTGCCTGTCGGCTCTTTCAGGTCTATCCCAAGGTCCTCAGCATATAAAGGGAAGTTATCGAGAAGCACTTCGATTTTGTCCATTTAAAACTATCGTCCCTTAATATGGCTTATTTTCTTCTCCTTAGCCTTATAAAGAAATATAACCACGCTGTAACAGCTATTGTCTCGAATACACTTAGCGTTGGTATTGCCCTCGAGGGCTTTATCCATAAATACCCGTTTTCCACTTCAAACGGGATGTCTTGATTGTTACCATCTTTTAGTCTTCCCACTTCCAACCCGAGCTCACTACTTTCATTTTCTCTTCCTATGGCTCTCAATTTTAGCTCTACGAATTTTATCTCTCTCTTTGCTTTTGCATCGTTTTCGAATGCAAACATCATTAGTTTCCCCTCGGATGGCACGTCCCACGCAAATCTATCGAATTCACTCCCCCTGGCGGATTCAATCTTCACAACAGAAGGATTGAATTCTAACGTTATATCAGCTCTACTTATGCCGCTTTCCCCAATGTTCTTTATGATTATAGCTGCATTGCATAATTTCCCCTCAGCTACGGAGAAGTTACCAATATGAACTACCGCTATACTCGTGGAGGGAATAAGAGGTGTGGGTGTTGTTGTAGTTATTGGAGGCGGTGAGGATGCCGGAGTAAAGGATGGTGTAGGTGAAATGGGAGGAGTAGGAGAAGGCAAGGCAGGTGTGGTAGTAGGCGTAATAGTAGGTGTAGATTTTGGCATACCTTCTTCATCAGAAGGAGGAGCCTCTGCGATCAATGACCCGCTTTCGGTCTTAGCATGAACAGGATTCCCTTTGCTGTTTTTTAATTCCAGTATGTCCACACCCAAATTGCAAACTCCCTCTTTTTTCGCTTTAAATGCTATGTCTGCAATTTTAAAATCTTCTCTTAGTTCTTCTATCCCATAACCTATGATGTTCAGCTCCCCTTTTTCTTTGTCTATTGTTGATTCAAAAAAATCAAACTGCCCTTCTTCAACAGAAGTTACTTCACAAATCGCTGGGTCATATGACAAAACGAGCCTTGCTGAACTTATAGGCTCATCTGCTCCTTCTACCATTAGTTGTAAAGTGACAGATTGACCTACTGTAACTGATTTGCTTTCAATGGACACGATAGTGGACGACGAGGACGCAGGAGCCACTAACGCCATGCTTGCCATTAATATTACCAACATTACTGTTATGTCCCTGAACGCTTTTCCTTTCATCTCTCTTCACAACTCCCTAACTTAATTGCAGGTATCCAATCTTTATGTTTCTTCCCATTTATGTCTATGAATTGTGTGCATGTTATAATACCGTTATCCATTGTCAATTCTTTTTTATGATGAATCTGCGGATAAGAGCCAGTTACAATCGTG
>JAPDIG010000074.1 GCA_025966525.1 Candidatus Methanophagales archaeon
TGTAATCTTTTGTCATTCTTTGTATTTCAAAAACGTCCTGAGATAATACATTGTATTGCATTGTCCTCCAAGCAAGATAGAGGAATAAAGTCATGGAACCGAAAATTATTTAGAGCCATATCACATAGAGCTGAAAATCATCAAGAACAACTACTATGTCTATCGTGCAACGAGCGAATGGGATAAAGAGCGGGGGAAAGTCAGGAAGATAACTGAGTACATGGGCTCGATAGATCATGAGGGTGTATTCACGAGGAAGAAAGCGAGATCACGGGTTCAAGAGTCAAAGCGAGAAGTTTTTGAGTATGGAAACGGTGCGCTTGCATATCATATGATAAAGGATCTCGAAGATATTCTGGCTAATATGCCCTTTTGCAACGAACTCCTTGCTTTTGCTATAATCAAGGCGATCGATCCGATGCCACTAAGATATAACCACGGTTATAGACTTTATTGCACGATTCCCGAGGAGAGACATCGGGTTTATCTTTGATCGAGGGTTCTCTTCGTATGGACTGTTGGATGACCTCCGCGGGGATGGAATACACTATATCGTTCCTCTACGCAAGAATTCAACGCTCATCGATCTCAGATGGATGCGGTGGAAGGAGCCATTCCTCTATCGGGATAGACCCATTCGATGGGGTACAAAAAAGACCGGGCACGGCACCTTATATGCCTTTGAAGACCCTTTACTTAAAGGTGAGGAGGAAGAAGCACTTCTCAGGAAAGTTGAAGCAAATATACTCACGATGGTAGAGTTTGAGCAGGTACGCAGACTTGCAGGTGTCATATGCTTGATCTCTGATATGGATAAAGAAGGAATCGAGATGTTCGATCTGTATAAGGGCAGAGAAGATGTGGAGCAGGCGTTTGATGCGATGAAAAATGAACTGGAATCAGATAAGACGTATTTGAGATCAGAAGAGGCGGTAAGGGGGTATTTCATGGCTACATTCCCCGCTATGCGGATATATTTCAAGATCTTGAAGAGGTTGAAAGAAAAGGGACTCTCAAACAAGATTTCTGTTGAGGAAGTACTGTTTGAACTCTCAAAGGTCACAAAAATTGTCGAAAAGAGCGGAAGAGAGTATTTCGCTAAGATTCCTAAGAGAGCAAAACGGATGTGTTCATTATTCCCCGAGGCTCTACCTATGGGTTGAGTTTTATGCAGAAGGGGGACACTCTTGTAGGTGAAGGGAGTGTCAGAAATGAATAAAAAGTTATTAATATGCAGATGGATGAAAGCGAAATATCAAGTGATAACAGAGGCGGGGAAAAGGGGCAATCGAGAAAATACACACCTGAAACAAAACGGCAAATTATAAAAATAAGGCTTGCGTTCTTCCTGCTTAATCTGGGCGTTTATCCCTTGTACATAGCTCCGAGAAGCCCGTGGAACAACGGACAGGTGGAAGGATTTAACCGCGTCTTCTCAAAGAAATTCTGGAATAAACTGCAGTTCAGCGATGAACAGGAAATTGACGTCAAGATCAAGGATTTTAACATCGCTTATGAAAAATATTCGCGGTTAGTTTCAAATAGAGGCGAAAGAACGATAAAGGCAGCGATAAAGGAGTGATAAGGAAGGCAGAACGGAAGATAGAAGAGAGGGTGTCTAAATGAATCAAATGAATCGCAGTATTTCATAGTTCGTATTCCGCTGTGCTACGAGTCTGCCAACTGATTTCACCGCATTAGCGATTTCCTCCACTTCCGCAGATCTATACTCCTTACCTGCCGCAGTAACTACATTCTCCTCAAGTATCGTGCCGCCGAAATCGTTCGCGCCGAAAAACAGCGCCAGTTTACCCACCTCAAAGTCCTGTGTGAGCCACGAAGCCTGAATGTTCTTCACGGAATGCAAAACAATCCGCGAAATCGCCAGCACTTGCAAATATCTCGTTACTGGTGCCGGCTCTTTTATATGCGTATACAGTGCCGTGTTCTTTGGCTGAAATGTCCATGGAATGAAAGCAGTAAAACCATTCGTTTTATTCTGCAAATCGCGTATCCTGAAAAGGTGCTCTATTATATCTTCGTTGCGTTCTAGATGCCCGAACATCATGGTTGCCGTGGTTTTCATTCCCATCTCATGCGCGGTCTCCATTACTTCAATCCAGCCGTCTGCACTGACTTTATCAGGACTGACAATTTTTCGTATCCTATCGCATAAAATCTCCGCACCTCCGCCTGGCAGAGAATCAAGCCCCACATCTCTCAACCTTTCCAGCGTTTCTTTTATGCTCATCCCCTCGTTCTTCGCAATAAAATATATCTCGGGCGGTGATAAGCTGTGAAGCTGGACACCTGGAAATTCACGTTTTATTGCCGAAAACAAATCCTCAAACCATTCAATGCTGATTTCAGGGTTAAGTCCGCCTTGAATGAGAATTTGAGTCGCACCAACATCAACAGCATCTTTTATCTTCTTTAAAATCTCGTGTTTACTCAAAACATAACTCTCTTCTTCACTCTTTGCGTAAAAAGCGCAGAATTTACATCTTGATACACATCGGTTTGTGTAGCTTATGTTCCTGTCAACAACGAATGTTACGAGTTCCCCACATTTCCTCTTTCTTATCTCATCTGCAATTCTCCCCACGACGGGCAGTGGTAACGCAAAAAGATGCAGTCCCTCCTTAAAACTCAAATCTTCTCCCTCTATGTTCCTGTCCACATATCCCATCCAGTCAGAATAATCCGTATTCATAACACTTCTCCTCAAACAGCTCAAGTCCTCTCCTTTCTTTCGCTCCCAGTCGGTATGTAAGCGATTTGAAATACTCTTTGAGAAATTCTACTGGCATTCCGAACTTCTTTCCTGCTTCAGCCACAACCACATCAAGCTTTTTCTTACCCCATTCAACTGATTCCATGACCGCCTTATTTACTTTGCTCATATCCTTTATGCGATGCGATGCTGAGATTCCGAACACCATCGGATAACCTGTTAATTATTCACGAACCCGAATTTACCTATTCTTATCATGAATACCGCCTCAGGATATTGTAAAATGTATCACGTTCCGCGGGTATTTTGTTCGCACCACGCACAATGCTCAGAATACGGCTTCTTGTGAGCATAAGAGGAGTTTTTGCACCAGCTGCATGTGTTATCTTCTCCTCCATAAGCGTTCCATCCAAGTCGTTTGCACCATAATTCAAAGCGACCTGCGCAAGCTTCTCGCCGAGCGCGACCCAGTAAGCCCTTATACTGCTAAAATTCCGCAGAACTATTCTTGATATGGCAATCGTTTTGAGAATATCAATTGGATTCGCTTTCTCTTTGACCAATGTAGCGAGTTCTGTGTTCTCTGAATGAAAGAGGAGTGGGATGAAGGAAACGAAGCCACGGGTCCTCTCCTGTAATTCCCAGAGCTTGTATAGGTGAGCAGCGCGGTGCTTCCTCTTCTCTATATGCCCAAAGAGCATTGTGGCATTGCTTTTTATCCCCATTCGATGGGCTATCTCCATTATCCGAAGCCATTCAGCCGCTTTTATCTTCCTCGGACAGATAATCTCGCGTATCGTATCATCAAGAATCTCCGCACCTCCACCCGGCATCGCTCGCAGTCCAGCTTCCTTCAACCTTGAAAGCACTTCCTCCTCACTCATCCGCTCGAGCTGCGAGAGGAAATGTATCTCTGTCGCAGTCAATGCTTTGATAATAACATGTGGGAATCTCCGTTTTATCTGCCTGAAAATGGTCTCAAAGTATTCTATGCTCAGTTCTGGGTTGAGAGAGCCTACGATGTGTAGCTCAGTGGCACCCAGTTTTATCGCCTCCACAGCCCTTGCAAGCACCTCCGTAGCGTTCATAAAATAGCCATCATTGGCGTCCCGGTAGAATGCGCATAGCGGGCATCTCGCAACGCAGATGTTCGTATAGTTTATATGTCGGTTAACCACGAACGTTACGATATTGTCATGATTGATGGAGTTGGCAAATTCACCGAGCTCATGAACACTCAATTCAAAAAGCTGCTCAATCTTTTCCCGTGTCCATCTATCATACACCGCTTTCATATTCCCACTTCATAAATTTCACTTAAATCCTAATTTCAATAATTGAATACTAATCTATATCATAACCACACATACAAGTTGATGATAAAAAATCATAAAAATTTGAAAATTCATTTAACCAATTCCAAAAAGTTTGTAAACAATTGATTCGACAATTCACGGTAAATATCCGCTTTTTGCTCTATCTCTTTTAGCATAATCGCAGCATCAATCCCCTCTTCGTTGAGCTCCTCTTCATAGACGTTGACCCACTCCTTCAGCATTCCTGGTGTAGTCTCAAGATGAAACTGAAGCCCATAGGCATTTTTAAATCTGAACGCCTGGTTGGAGCATAGTTCCGATTCCGCCAGTTTTAGTGCTTCTTTTGGTATCTCAAAGGTATCCCCATGCCATTCCAGCGCTGGGAATGTATGCTTGAATCCTTTAAACAGCGGGTCTTCCACTCCTTCTTCCGTCAGATGGATTTTGAAGATTCCAATCTCCCTTGTGTGGTTTTTTCTGACTTTTGCACCAAGTGTCTTTGCCAGAAGTTGTCCACCCAGACAGAAACCGAGATAATATCCGCCTTCAGTAGAGAAGTTCTTTATCGTCTTGTTGAGACCTTTTAAATATGGATGTCGCACCTCCTCGTACACGTTCATTGGACCGCCGAGCACGACCAACACATCAAAATCGTCTGGCAATTGCTCTCTCTCATACATTCTCGCTATTTCATATTCAATCCGCTTCTCGTGTAGAAAGTCCTCTAAGTACCCGGGACCCTCACATTCTACATGCTGGACTATCAACACTTTCATAATCTCCCTCCTTCTTACAATAGCAATCTATCGCACAATGCAGACAATCTTGAAAGTTTTGAGAGCGATTACTATTATCTGTGGCATCATTAAACATTTTTGATGTTATTTGCTGGATTTTACCCTCATTTAAGACCACAATTCTATTGCCCATCTCCTCTGCATCGGTTAAATTATGCGTGACAAATACCGTTGTGATGCCCATCTTCCTCTGTATCTGCCGAATCTCTCTTCTCAGACATTTGCACATCCTGATATCCAGACTGTTGAACGGCTCATCGAGGAGTAACACTCTTGGAGAAGAGGCAAGAGCCCGCGCAAGCGCCACTCGCTGCTTCTCACCACCACTGAGACTCTTCGGATACCTTTGTTTTAGATGCTCTATTTTCATCAATTTTAATAATTCAGCCACTTTGTGCATAATTTCCTCCTTCTTTTTACCTCTAACCTTCAAACTGTAACCGACATTGGAAGGGACATCAAGGTGAGGGAACAATGCCAGATTCTGGAATAAGTAGCCAATCTGCCGCTCATTTGTGGGTGTTTTATCGACTGGAACGCCATCAAAGAGAACCATCCCCTCATAATCAACCAATCCCGCGATAATATTGAGCAAAGTAGTTTTCCCTGCACCGTTCTGGTCCCATGACCACCAGTAACTCTCCATCATATACCTTCATATTCAGGTTGCTGAACGCATAATTGCTAATGCCTTTTAATTCTATGGTTGGCATGATGAACTCCACCCCTTTGTGATTCTATTCTCCGCAAATTGAAAAAATCGTTCAAATACGAGACATATCACTGATAGAACCATCAGACAGACAATTATTACGTCCATACGGAGCAAACTCTCTGACTTTATCATTAGAGCACCGA
>JAPDIG010000075.1 GCA_025966525.1 Candidatus Methanophagales archaeon
AACCACCGCTGATATGTTCTTGTCACGCATTTGCCTGAAATCTCGTGGTAGTGCTTTTATAAGGTGGACGATGAAATCCGGCTCAAGTTCTATCGCACCTTTTATATCGGCAGTATTCCTTTCACCGGCGTGAAGAGCGAATATTTTCCCCTCTCTTTTTGCTGCTTCAGCGAGAAGTGTCAACTCGTCCTGCGGATGGTCCGCGACACTGCTCATGCCTATTCCATCCACGAATCCAAAAAGGGTGTGAATTTCGTCAGTCTCAGTTCCAATTCCAGTTCCAGTACCGCTACTGGCTGCTGGTCTGCCAAATATTTTCATATGCGATTTCGCATCTCCACCGGTAGAACGAAAAGCGTCTTTTAAAGCACTCACACCAAACACACCGCCCTCTCGGAAATCCGCGAACAGTTGTGTACCCGTAGCAAAAATATCCCCAATGGTATCTTTCATGGAAGCAACAAGGATGTCGTATGGCGTTTCAGCCAATATTTTATGCTTGAATCCCCCTGGACCCACTAACTTCTCTATGGGCATGAAATCGGGTTCTTTTGCCACGGAATCGCCAATATGCGTATGTGCATTCACGAAAGATGGAATTATGATGCCATTTACCGTGGCATCTATCTTTTCATCCCCAATTTCTTTTATCTTCCCTTGATTAATTACTACATACCCTTCCTTCTCTTCAAATTCATCGCCATATACAATCGTCCCTGAAAGCATCAGTTCGTGCATTTGCATTAATTCAATCTTAGCATGCTTCTTCTTTAAATTTAAACTTAAAAAGGTTATAAATAATTGTAAGTAATGGTGAAACCAGTTCATGTGTGAAATAGCAGGCGTGTTCAACACCGAAAAATCCGTAGAGCTCGTAATCACGGGTTTAGAAACGCTGACGAAGAGAAGAGAAGCAAGCTTCTGGATTGGCACAGAGAAGGAGGATTGGCGTTCAAAAGACTTGCAAGAATTAAAACAGGTGGTGAAAGGAGATAAAAGTAAGAATTGCATTGCATGCCGCTCCTGTAACGCTTCTTTTTTAAGAAAAGGGCTACAGGTCAAGTTTGTAACAGACGCAGAGATTTATGGGAATGAAGAAGAAAAATCTTCGATTGGGCTTTCTTTTCCAGCAAAAGTTGACGGCGGGTATGCGTTCGCATATTGGATACGAGATGAGTTGCATATAGCACGAGATATAATAGGCTTAAAGCCTGTTTGTTTCGCACATGCTGATGGATTTGCATTTGCTTCGGAGAAGAAGGCATTAGAAGCGATGGGCTTTCCGCATGCGATTGAGCTTGATCCACGTGTGCTCTTGAAGTACAATATAAAAGAAGACAGGCTGAGCTTCGAGAAACGAGCTTTTTTTGCGGTTGAACCTGAGATAGAGGCGGATAAGGAGCAGATAAAAGAGGAATTGCTGAATTTGATACGAGAAAGTATATCGAGAAGGATACCGCGAAAAGAGCGATTTGGCGTGCTCTTCTCCGGCGGGTTAGATTCTACACTTATCGCATATTTGTGTAAGGAGTTAGGAGTAGATTTTGTCTGTTACAGCGTGGCGGTGGAAGAGCAAGGGATGAAAGAAGCGGAGGATTTGCAATATGCGAGGCGCATTGCAGCGGATTTTGGCTTTGAGTTGAAAATAAAGAAAATCGGGGTTGAGGAGCTTGAGAAATATCTTACGGAAGTCGTTCCTCTAATCGAGGATACAGATGTCGTGAAGATAAGTGTGGCTTTGCCTCTATATGTAGCATGTGAGCTCGCGAGAGGAGATGGGGTGAAAACAGTTTTAGATGGTCTCGGCGCGGAGGAGCTATTCGCGGGTTATGAAAGACATAAACAAATAAAAAAAGAGGAGCTAAACAAAGAATGTCTATCCGGTCTGTTGGGGATGTATACGCGAGACCTTTACAGGGATGAGTTTGTAGCAAAGTCACAGGATATTTCATTACGAGCACCGTTTTTGGATACGGAACTTGTGGATTATGCATTACGGATACCCGCGTCGTATAAATTGTCAGAAAAGGAAAACAAGGTGATTGTAAGAGAAATAGCGAGAGACCTTGGGCTGAAGGAAGTTGCGGGCAGAAAAAAAAGAGCGGTTCAGTATGGCTCGAATTTTCTCAAGGGGATAGAAAAGCTCGCAAAGAGAAAGGGGTTCAGGTATAAGAGAGATTATCTAAGGACTTTTTTTCCTGCTCGAAATGTAAAGTTGGGCTGTCTCTTCAGCTCAGGTAAGGACAGTGCTTATGCGCTGTGGCTCATGCTAAAGGATGGCTATCCGGTAGAATGCTTAATCACCATAAGAAGCCGAAACCCCGAATCGTATATGTTCCATACGCCAGCAGTGGAGCTGGTAGAACTGCAAGCCGAAGCGATTAGCTTGCCTTTGATTATGAAAGAGACGCCGGGAGAGAAAGAGAAGGAACTGGAGGACTTAAGAATGGCTTTTAGAGAAGCAAAGGCGAGATACGGGATAGAAGGTGTTATAACCGGCGCTTTATGGAGTAATTATCAAAAAGAACGGATAGAACGGATTGCTACTGAAGAAAATCTCAAGGTGTTCTCGCCTTTATGGCATATCAATCAGGAGACGGAGATGCGACTCGTGGTAACCAATTTCGAGGTGATTTTTACTGGTATCAGCGCATACGGTTTAGACAAGAGCTGGCTTGGCAGGAAGATAACGGAAGATGATGTGGACAAGTTGGTGGAATTGGACAAAAGAGTAAAACTAAATATTGCAGGAGAAGGGGGTGAATTTGAATCTCTGGTGTTGGATGGACCTGCATCAATGTTCAAGAAGCGGCTTGTTATATTAAAAAGTGAGGTAGTGGAGGAGGGGAAGAATACCGCAAGATTGGTGGTGCAAGAGGCGAAATTAATATAATAAGCTAAACCATTAATTAATTAAATTATCGGAGATATAATGCCCGAATCAACTGTAAAAGAACCAGGCACCAAAAGCATCTGGCTGAAAGAGATAATCTTAGAGAATTTCATGTCCTACGAATATGCGAGAATACCACTAAAAAAAGGGCTTAATCTGATTTCAGGTCCTAACGGTGCGGGTAAGTCATCTATTCTATTAGCGATTTCCGTTGCTCTGGGTCAGATATACACGGAGAGAAGTAAGAGGCTGAGGGACTTGATAAGGCGAGGCGAGGAAATCGCAAGGATTACTCTGGTATTTGATAACGAAGAGACGAATGGAAGAAGACCAATCAGTTTTTCAGACGCCGATACCTTCATGCTGTCGAGATACCTAAGGAACGACGGGAACTATTGGTGGGAAGCGGATTATAAACAGATAAGCTACGAAGAAGTTGCCAGACTGTTCAAAGGTTTTGGGCTTGACCCCAATAACATGCTGATAATTATGCACCAAAACACAATGGAAAGATTCTGCATGACGTCACCGCAGGAGAAGTTAAAGCTTTTGGAAGAGGCGGTTGGTTTCAGCTCATATCGAGAAAAGGTGATAGAAGCGAAGAACCGGCTTGAATCAATCATAAGCGAAGATGAGTCGATTTCTGAATTGCTTGGGCGGGCAAAAGAGAGCCTTGGCTACTGGAAGGAGATGCATGAAAAGTATTTGCAGAGGGAAGAGCTGGAGGAGAGGCGAAAATGGTTGAAAAGGGAAGCGATATGGGCACGGGTGATAAAACAAGAAGCGGCGTTGAAATCGCTCGAGGAACGGCTTAATGTGAAGAAATATGCGCTTGAATCGAATCTGGCAGAGTTCGAGGAGACAAAAGATAAGATAAAAACATGGAGGGGAAAACTCGATTCATGGAAAATTAACTCTAAGGAAGCGTTTTACGAACTTTTGCACTTAGAGAAAGAAGCGGCAAGACTTGATAGTCGGATTGAGCATCAAAACGAACTTGAACAGATTTTTAGCGATTTACAAGAGAAAAAAGAGGTAGAAGAGGTAAGGAAAAGGCTAAAGGAATCTCTAAGAAGGAGAGAAGAGCTGAAAGAGAAAATAAACAGGATACAAAGCGAACTTGGAGCTTTTGAAAGAAGTCTGGAATCAAACATGGAAGCATATATAAGCTATCGAGTAAAGGAAGAGGTTCTGCGATTTAAGCGCGATATGCTTGAGGCGGATATAAAAGCGATTAAAGCAGAGATCGAGAAAGTGAACCAAAAGTTAGCGGACCTGACACCACAGCTAAAAAAAGCAGGAGAGAGGATAGAAACAGAGCGAAAACAGAGCGAAATAGAGAATGAAATGAGTTTAGTAGGAGCGAAGATAGAAGCCTTAGGTGAGATACCGGAAGAGACGGAGGAGATTTTCTCCAATTACTCGAAGTTGTTCGCGGAATTGAAAGAGAAATCAGCGATAGTAGCCGCGAATAAACGAGAGGGGCTGCGTGAACTCGAAGAGCGGAAGAAAATCTGGCGTAAGGCGATGACTGACCTTTTAGATTCTATCAACTCATCATTTCAGCAAATTCTGGCATGCGTAGGTGCTTCGGGTTTGGCACGGTTGGTGGATACCGAGGACGGGGATATAGAAAATGCGGGTTTAGAACTGTTCGTGGGTTTCCGCGGCTCTCCTCCTGTTCTGTTTGACTACTATACGCAAAGTGGAGGAGAGAAGACAGCATCGATAATGGCGTTCCTGTTGTCAATCCAGCAACTGCTGCGGTCGCCTTTCAGGGCTGTGGATGAGTTCGATTTGCACATGGACCCGAGGAATCGAGAAGAGATATATAAGATGATGATTTCGTCAATGAAAGAGTCGGAGTGCTTGCTGATCACTCCGGGTCAGCTAACTGTAACTGACCCCAGTGTGCATGTAATAGTGGTGCAAAAGGTGTACGGGAAATCGAGTGTAAGAGAGGTTAAATGAGTTTGAAAAATGAATCGAAAACAGCCTCTGGAAGACGAAATCGCAGGCATTTTATATGGGCATCGAATGGCAGAATGGCAGCAAGTAAGACCATTAGCGCAATGGATAGCGTATTTCGACCCGGAGACAAAAATAGCATATTCGCATACCGATTACCTTTCTGAAGATGACCAAAGGAGGCTGTTACAGAAGCACGTTTTTGAATCTCACAGCCAAAGGGCTTACTTCGTGGTTGAGAACAACAAACTCATCGAATACAAGGGTCTTACCTTGCCGTACAGTGATGAGATAGTGCCCGCAAGTGGTCAACCTCGTGGACTGCTTTTGAAGGAGCATGGTGAGAGAGAGGCAAGAACGTTAAACGATATTGCCAAAAAAGGAGCGTGTAGCGTTAAGGCAGAATATCACAATGTTGGAATGGCGTTACTAATTTCTGATGGTGAAATTATCCATTATGGCGTTCTCAAAAGATGGGGTGAAGATTATATCCCTTTTATCAGGCTTGACCTTTTCCAGATAGTCCGTCAATTCGCCATAATGGCAGAGATTGACCATATTGAGCTATTGTCCAATGCCATGATGCGATTAGGAAGGACATTGAGAACAGCCCCATGAGCTTGGAATTTACCATTGCTTCACTCATCCCGGGAATGTAGACGCTCGTGGTAACCTGATAGATTACGAACATGCGATATACAGAGACGAGAT
>JAPDIG010000076.1:0-2836 GCA_025966525.1 Candidatus Methanophagales archaeon
AGATATAGAAGATGAGAAACCTATGTGCCGACATTTCAAAGCGGAATCTTCTCCTGAACTAACAGAGGGAGAGATTTTGATAAGCGCGGATTTGTGCAAGATTACAGAAGAATGGTATAAACCAGTGGAATATGTGCTTGCCGGTAAGGAGGAGGTCAAGGATAAGGAGGAAATTAAAAAGGAGGTGTATGGCAAAAAGTATCATACCATTCACTTGAAATTAGACGTTCCTACGGGTAAATTATCAGATATTGTGAGAGTAATACCATTCATCAAAGGCGTGTTTAAAAAAGTGGATATAAAAGTGGAAATATCGGCTGTAAATGGTGAGATGTCTGTTTCTGATTACGAAGATAAAATTAAAGAGGCAATCAAGCAGGCAGAAGTCAAGATAGAAGAGGAAGGATAGAGTGGGTGAAGGCACCACGTTCACCGGCTGGACGGAGAAGAGCGCTCCTTCAAGTTTACAAAATCATTTACCGCGCATTTAATCCGGAAGCCGAGAGAAAAAGGATACATCGCTACTTATTTCGATGCAGCCTCCTGAAAATGGTAGGACAGCTAATACTTGTTATTAACGCAAGCAAAATAATTGCCGATTCCATTGTAGTATCTATCAATCCGAGTTCCAACCCTACCGCAGCCATCGCGATTATTAAGCTCAATCTCGAAGAGAGTAAAACACCAGCAGAGAAGCTATCTTTCAACGAATGCCAGATGAGAAAAAGCAGCGACGGCACTATCTTCACCGTGAATGCCATTAAAAGTAACATCGGAAACAGATAAACCCCCCCTCTCGTCAATGCCCCAAGGTCAAACTGCATTCCCACGTTTATAAAGAAGATGGGTATGAGGAATCCGTACCCTATTCCAAAGAGTTTCTGTTCGAGAATCGTCCCGCCGCGGAACAAAAGAGAGAGCATCACGCCTGCGAGAAACGCACCCAATATCGCTATGGCTTTAATATCTGATATCTCCGATAAAGCAACAAATACGAGCAATAATGCGAAGGCAGCCCTTACTCCTATCTCTGATGGTTGGTCGGATTTAAACCATGCGGAAATACGCTCTGGATAATGCCAGATCACGAACTTACCCATATAATATACCATGAGAAACAGAACGAACACGAGTGGAATTAAAAACATCTCCCATGTTATTCCTTTTTTAAAATGCAGCGTGAACACCGAAACGAGCAACACGGTGGCAAAATCGGCAATGAATGCCGATATGAGGATTGTCTGTCCAAAATCGCTTTTTAATAGCCCCAGTTCCCTTATCGTTGGCACGGTCAATCCCACTGCGGATGTTGAGAGGACGAGCGCAAGATATAATCCAAAGCCCAGTTTAGTCGTCAGGAATACCGAAATGCCGAGCGTGATGATAAAGATAAATGTTCCGAAGATAAATAGTTTCGCACCATGAACCTCCACCTTCGAAAAATCTATCTCCAGACCCACTAAAAACATCAGAAATATAAGTCCAAAACTCGCAAGAAATTCTATAACTATTCGTCCTTCTGCTTCGAGTGAAAATCCCAAAAGCCCGAAGAGGATTCCACAGGTGATTTCTCCAACCACTGCTGGTACGCCTATCCTACCAGAAAGAGTCGGAATGATGAATGCGAATCCTGCTATCACAAATAAGAGAATATAGGGACTTATAGTTAGGGTCATAAGCATCACACAACCGTTAGAACAGAGCAGGGAGCGTCATTTACTATTTTCTTAATCATATCCGCCCGAATAACTCCTGTTCCTCGCCAGGGAATCACTGCAAGTTCGTAATTCCTACTTCTCACTTCTTTTACCGCTTCTATCATCGGGTTGCCTTCTATCCACTTCTCAATAATCCGGACATTCCCTTTTTCTCCCATCTTTTTTATTTTATCAATCAACTCGCCGGGAACAACCTCCAGAATGAGTAAATGCAGGTCAGCCCCGCACAAATGCGCCATCTGAACTGCGTGCCTTCCAACACTCTCAGATGTCTCTGATGAATCGAGAAGGGCGAGAATATGTCCATAATACCTGAACGTTCGTGCAACGAGAACCGGACGAGAAGCGCATTTTATTAGTTTCATAACAACACTCCGTTTAAACAATTTATCCAAGATGCTGAGTTCTTCCTGGTCTATAATGATACAATCAGGGTAATATAAGTGCTCTTTTACGATGTCTAATATTATACAACCGGGGTAATTCAGGTGTCTTCTTATTATATCCATCAGTTTTTCCTCCTCCCAAAATATCTTAAGCGGTACGCCCATCTCCATAGCCCTGGATTCCATCTCGTGTCGTGCTATGTCCGTAGACGAAACGGCAGTGACCTCTGCCTTTGCCACGGAGGCAACGAACAAAGCTTCTTTGAACGCCTTCTCCACCGTATCTCTACGGAGGATTGGAACGAGGATTTTTTTGATTGGTGTGCGAAGTTCGGCTTCTTCTGCAGCAAGGTGAATCGTATCGCGGATGAGATTTGCAACTATCTTGGTAGGAAACATGATGGATTCAACGCCCATTTTCTGGAACCTCTCGCTATCTTCCGGGTCTTCTACCCGAACAATTATCTTTGGGACGCCGTGTTTCTTCGCAATAGATGCTGCTTGATAATTGACATCATCATTGCTCGTAATCGCGATAAATGCCTCAACATCATCCAAACCCACTCGCTTTAACAATTCTTCATCTCTTCCATCACCTATAATCACCTCTACACCCGCCAATTCTGAAAGCTTTTCACGCTTTTCCGGGTTTATCTCAATAATCACAGATTCTGACACCTGGGCAGCCAGTTCTCTCCCTGCTCTTCCACCACCAATAATGATTTTTTTCAT
>JAPDIG010000076.1:2936-5552 GCA_025966525.1 Candidatus Methanophagales archaeon
AGAATGGAGAAGGAGGGTTTTCTACTGGACATTGATTACATAACGGAAAAAGATGTGGAAGGTAAAGAAAAGCCAGTGATAAGACTGTGGTGCAAGAACAAAGAAGGAGCGAATTTCGTGGTGTTAGACAAAAACTTCGAGCCGTATTTTTATGCTTTTCCTTATTCATGGGATGCTGATGGAGGGGAAGAGGAACTGGAAGAAAAGAAGCACTTAATAGAAAAAATTTGTGTGGATGATAGAAGAGGCGAAGAGATAAGAGTTAAGCGTGTGGAATTATGCCAGAAGAAATTACTTGGTGTTGAGCGAAGGGGCTTGAAAATTTTCGCTCTGCATCCAAGACACGTTCCGCTGTTACGAGAAGAAGTCAGAAGAGCGGGTCTTACTGTGTTTGAAGCGGATATTCTGTTCGCAATTCGATATTTGATAGACAAGCAATTGCGACCTTTTGATGGTGTAAAAGTGGAGGGAGAAGAGATAGAGTTGGGCTATGCAAATGCAATTCTTGCATCAGAAGTATCCTACAAAAAGATGAATGGAGGTAGCTTACTGAAGCTAAAAATCCTTGCTTTTGACTCTGAGATGGCAACGCTGAGTGGGTATGGGATGCCATCCCCAAAAAGGGATCCGATAGTAATCATTTCCGCGGCATACCATGAGGGAGGAAGCGAAGTCCAAACGAAGCTATTTGTGAAGGGGGAAGGAGAAGGAGACGAGGATAAAAAAATAATAACCGATTTTTTGAGGTTTGTAGAACAATTCCAGCCGGACATTATCGTGGGCTATAATTCTGATGCTTTTGATTGGCAATACATAAGGGAGAGGGCGGAATTGCATGGGATTCGTTTAACCGTGGGTGCTGATGGTAGCACGGTACAATATGAAAAGGATAGAGGAGGGGCATTACCAGGCGTAAACATCATAGGACGGCTGAACGTTGACCTTTTCAAGCTTGTAAAGCGCGATCTGAGCGGCGTGAAGGTGAAGAAACTGGAAAATGTGGCGGAATACCTTGGCATAATGAAAAAAAGCGAAAGAGTAAATTTGACGCCAAGGGCGATTACCGACTGCTGGGTTGACGCCTCTCCTTCTTCTTTTGCACGAGAGCAACTATACGAATACGCAAAGGCAGATGCAGTCAGCACGTTGGGCATCGCGGAGAAGATGCTGCCACTGCAAATCGAGCTTTCCAAGATGATAGGCTATCCACTGGACGAGTTAGCAAAGATGGGGAGAGGTAGGCAGGTAGAAGCATTTTTAACCGCAGAAGCATTCAAAAAAGGCGAGCTGGTACCACCGAAGCGCGGAGCCGAAAAGACGTTTGAGGGTGGATTCGTGCTTCCTCCGGAAAAGGGCTTGCATGAAGATGTTATCTCGCTCGACTTCTCCTCCATGTACCCCACCATCATGATTTCTTTTAACGTTTCTCCTGATACTTTTGTAGAAGCGGAGAGTAGAGAACGCGAACAGGATTTATATATCGCACCTGAGGTGGGACATGCATTCAGAAAATCGCCGGATGGATTTTTTAAACGGATAATGAGCGATTTGATTGCAAGAAGAAGAGCGATAAAGGCGGAAATGAAGAGATATGACAAAAATTCGGCTCAATATCGGCTGTTGGATATACAACAGCAAAGTATCAAAATCCTCACGAACAGCTTTTATGGATATACCGGCTGGAGTGCGGCGAAATTTTACAAACGCGAATGCGCTGAGGCGACAACGGCATGGGGTCGTCATTTTATAAAGAGAGCAGTAGAAGTAGCGGAGGAGCTCGGATTTGTGGTTATTTACGGTGATACCGATAGTATATTCGCGAAACTCCCGCCTGATGTCGAGTTAGAAGGGGATAGAAAAGCAGGGATATTAAAAAAGGCGCGGGAAGTTTCAGAGCGTATTTCAGAAGAGCTTCCGCTTGAACTCGAGATACAGGATTTCTTCAAATCCATTTTCTTTACCGGGAAGAAGAAGAGGTATGCTGCGCTTACCGATAAAGGAGAAATTGTAGTTCGCGGTCTGGAAGTGCGCAGGGGTGACTGGTGCGAGCTGGCGAAGGAAGTGCAGACGAAGGTGATAGAACTTATATTGAAGGAAAAAGACCCTGATGCCGCAATGAAATACGCTAGAAGTGTCATACAGGACTTAAAAGAGGGAAAGATATCCGTTGATAAGCTAACAATTTACAAGACGCTTACCCGAAAGATAAGCGGCTATGAGACAAAGCAAGCGCATGTTATAGCGGCGGAAAGGGCTTTAGCTTCCAGTATCGTTTATGAAGTGGGCTCAAAAGTCCCTTATGTGATAATAAAAGGCGTTGGGAAGACAAGTGACCGCGCTTTCCCCGTAGATCTTATAGAGAGAAGCGAGGGAAATGAAATAACCGCAGAGGGAAGAACATATACAATAGACGTCGCTTATTATGTCCAACATCAGGTGATACCGGTTGCGCATAGAGTGCTACAACTTTTTGGTTATGACATCTCATCTTTTGAAAATATGAGGCAGAAAACATTAGGTCATTGGTTTTGATTGGGTTGCAGTGGTCAGATAACCGAAAAGCTTATATACCCCTTTCCATTATCTAATCATGGTGATGAAAATGGCTGAACTGCC
>JAPDIG010000077.1 GCA_025966525.1 Candidatus Methanophagales archaeon
TTCCTTAAGCAATTCGTATAGCCTGCTTTTCTTGTATTCGACACCGAATTCATCCTTTATAAGCTCGTTTATCTCCTTTGTTGTCCAGTATTCTTTTTCTTTCAGTAACTTTTTCAGTTTTTTCTTCTGCTCTTTGTTTAACTTAGGCGGTCTTCCATCCCTTTTCTTTACTAACATCGCTTCATATCCCCCCTCTATCCATTTATTCATCCACAAGTAGGCGGTTCTCAACTTTATCCCCAGAAAGGACGCTGCCTCTTCTACGCTCATCCCTGAAGCTACCATATTGAGCAACGCAAATTTCAGCTTCACTTTTGGATCTTTCTCCCTCTTAAGCCTCTTTTTTATCTCCTTTCTTTCTTTTGAAAGGATTTCGTAATATTTACTCCGCATTTTAGTATGTTCACCCAGAGTATTATAGGAAATAACACCTATTTAAAGTTATGTATCCGGTAGCGCCAGGAGGACATCCAGAACTGTATGTGGGCTTCCATACAATTATTGCATAAACTTTTCGGAATGACTATATACCACTCCTCATCGCCTCTTTTCAATCTATTCACCCACTTAAAGAGCCATGTCTCTGACCTATTCATCTTTCTGTAAGTATTTGCTGGTTTGTCACCCTTGAGATACCGATTTACAGCTTCAATCCTCTTCTGTTCCTCAATATCCATAACGCATCACAAATGATGTGTTAAATCTTGCTTATATCAAATAAAATACTCCGCGATGTATTTGAACTCTTCCACCCTACCAAAAGTACATGCAAACAAACGGATTTTTCGACTGAACGCTTTTCACCATAAAACTGTTGTACAAAGTCCTATATGAATTTTTCGGTTTTATTTCGGTTGGAATTGAATTTTTCGGATTTTCATAGTGTACTTTTACAATTTGAGAAAAGAATAGGCATAAATATGCGAAAGATTAACTTATAAATCCGGTTTATAGGTTATTTTAAGGAGGGGGCTAAACTACTATAGTCACTGGCAGGCAAATCCATACGAGTGGTCAAGTATTGGTGATGTTGAATACGTTTTCATCCGCATTGCGCATATACCCCCTTCTAAACGCACATTCACTTCCCCTTAGCCTATTTCACCCCTTTTTAATCTCCCTTGCCCTGTATTCAGCCATTGCCTCTCTTTTCTTAAGCTCTTTCTCTATCCAGCGAACACCCCACAGGTAATGTGCGGTTATCCCGATACCCCAGCCTATAAGCGGGTAAAAGAACCAGATATCTTCCGGAGAATATAAGAGGTTAATGACTATCAGCATTGCGTTAACCAGCACGTACACCACTAAATGAGTTAAAAACCCCCGTTTCTCATCCTCCGCCACCATCACTCTATACGCTTTTTTGTATTCCTCCAATGATATTTCTTCTCCCATATTTTCTCACCACCATAGCAATAATTGGATTGTACCTTCTTTACTTCGCAGACCCTCTCCTCCTCTTACTCTCTCCCAATCTCCGTATCACTCCCAACCCTTTCTCCTCTATTTTTTTCGCTTCAATGTACCCTTTTTCCAGTGCGCCCTTAACTATCTTCGCTCCTTCTTCCGTGCGAGCGAAAACCGTTGACCACCCTTCTTCGGAGCCCACGGAGCCCACGGCAATGTCAGCAAGTTCAGCAGTATAATCCATGCAAACCGAACATCCCTCACCAATATACCCCTTTATCTCGTCCAATGCGATAGCATAAGCTTTTCCTTCTTCGTCATAAACCAAAAGTTCTTTTCCCTTTATGTCGAACTTCCGCACCCCATCTAAATCTAAACTCACCTTCTCCATCACGAAATCCAGCAGCTCTTCCTTGAAATTCTCCATGCAGAACAAACCTATCAGCAATTTTATGCGCTCTTTGCCCACTTCATACGGCTGCTCAGCAGTTTGAACTTTTCTCAACCCTTGAATTTGACATGGCAGACCTACAAAACCTATGTTTTCACAGTCAGCTTCCATCGCTTCTTTTACACCCATTGCACTTGGATAAATCGTATATTTCGTGCCTGCACCTTCTTTCAATTCACCGTAATTCTTTGCAACCTTCGTTACTGGCTTCCAATTGTTATCCGAACTTGTAATCACTGCGCAATCTATTATTCCCTGCTCAAGTGCATAAGCAAGCAAAGAGGTAACGGCACCACCATCCTGCCCTTTTATATCTGCTTTCTTTGACTTAACCGCATAACAACTCTGATAGACACCAAGAACGTCTCCATCTGCTCTCTTCCTTTCCTCCGCCCCAAATATCCTGCTCTCTATCTCTGATAACGGCAGGAAAGTCCGGGGGCAGAAAGCATAACACAGCCCGCATATCGTGTCGTATCCTTCGACTAACTCTGGCTTGAGTTCGTTTTCACTTATTCTTATCTTATCGCAAAATGCCGCACAGGTGCCGCAAAGAGAGCAAATTCGTTTATCTACTACATCTCGCTTCAACGCTGAAAAACCCTGTTCTAAAAAACTCGGCAGTTTTACATGTTTCCTCTTTTCTGTTTCCAACTCCCATAGGTCTGCTTCCCTTATCATTTCATTCCACCCCCGCCTTCTCCCTCAATCTCAAATACTCCTTCTCCACTCGTGCTTGTATTTTCTCGACAATATCATCGGTAAGATGCCTGAACCTCCTTTGCGCTTTCATATACTCCCGCACCGGTTTCAAGTTCGGGAAATCAAAGCTTAACCGGTATTCACCGTTAATTACTTCATAAAGAGGAAAAACACCGGTCTCCACTGCCAGACGACCCATTTCTATCGTTAGATTCGGTGGATACCGCCAGCCTGTGGGACATGGAGATAATATATGAACGTAAGCAGGTCCTCCCATTTCCACTCCTTTTCGCACTTTATCCATTAAATCGAAGGGATATGAAGGACAAGCCGTTGCCACGTAGGGTATCGCATGTGCAACAGCGATTTCAGGCATGTTCTTCTTCCATGTCGTCTGTCCTATGCTTTTCTTCCCCACAGGCGCAGTCGTCGTCCATGCACCGTAAGGAGTAGAGGAAGACCTTTGTATTCCTGTATTCATATACGCTTCGTTGTCGAAGCAGCAATAAAGAAAATTATGCCCTCGTTCCATCGCACCTGACAATGCCTGGATTCCTATATCCGAAGTGCCGCCGTCACCTGCAAATCCAACAAATTTCACATCCTTATCATGAATTTTACCTTTCCTCGCCCTTGCTTTATACGCCGATTCTATACCCGACACCACCGCTGCAACGTTTTCAAACAACGTATGAATCCAGGGAACACACCACGAAGTTTGTGGTAACAACGATGAAATAATCTCTATGCACCCCGTAGCATTGACGATTATCACATTTTTTCCCATCGCTTTACACACGTGCCGAACAGCGAGAGCCTCTCCACAGCCTATACAGGCGCGATGCCCCGGAGCGAAGTTCTCTTCTGTTGTAACCAGCCTCGGCGCAAACAATTCCGCTTCTTCTTTTCCCATCTCTTTCCCCCTTTCTTCCTCCACTTATTCCCTTATTCCAATCATCTCCGTTTCAATTTCCTCTCCACGCTCTATCGCTTTTACTTTCCCCAACGCGCTCTGTATCATATACTTAAACTCTTCTATCGGTATATCGCGTCCTCCAAGTCCACCGATAAACCCCACCACATTCGGTTTCTTTCGCAGGTCATACAACGCCGATTTCACCTCTGAGCATACTGGACCCCCCATTCCAAAGGATACGCAACGGTCCAACACCACGACCACCTCAACATCTTTTACCGCTTCTCTGAACTCCCTGAATGGAAAAGGTCGCCACAATCGCAATCTTATAAGTCCTACCTCTTCACCTTCAGCTCGCATTTCATCTATCGCAAGCATTGCCGTCTCACTGCAACTTCCCATTGTTAACAGTGCAATTTTCGCATGTTCCATTCTGTACTTCTCAACCAGTGCATAATGCCTGCCGAAAAGGTCGCCAAACTCTCTCCACGTCTCCAATATTTTCGGTATTGTGTTCTCAAAGGCTACCTCTTGCGCCTTCTTCGTCTCTGGATAGATAAACGGCGGACCGTAACACCCCATACTCACCGGCTTGTCTGGATCTAACGCAAAAGGATGCTTGTATTCAGGAATGAATCCCGCTACTTCTTCGTCATCCGGCAAAGTCATGTCTTCGATTACGTGTGAAAGATAAAAGCCATCAATATGTACCATCGTGGGGAACAGAACCTCATTATCCTCCGCTATCCGGTATGCGCAGAGCGTGAGATCGAATGCCTGCTGGTTGTTCTCTGCTAACATCTGTATCCAGCCTATATCCCGAATAGCCATCATGTCTGAATGGTCGCACCATACCGAAAGAGGAGCGGATAATGCGCGGTTTGCTATCACCGCAACCACAGGCAGCCGCATCGAAGACGGTATGTACAGCACCTCGTGCATTAGTTCCAAGCCCTGACCCGCAGTGCACGTAAAAACTCTTGCTCCTGCTGCTGATGCCCCTACACATGCGCTCATCGCAGTATGCTCACTCTCAACGCAGATAAACTCTGCATCCAGATCGCCGTCTGCTACCATTTCCGATAATCTTTCTACAATATGTGTCTGCGGCGTAATCGGGTATGCTGCAATAACATCTGCGTTTGCCAGCCGAACCGCTTCGGCAACTGCAAAAGAACCTTCCAATCCCAATATTTTTCCTTTCTTCATCTTCTATTTATCAAACAACCTCCTATTTTTAAAAACTACTTATCCCCTTCAATTTCCTACTTTTCTATTTCTTCATCCCACTCCTCTTCTTCCTCCAAGAGGTATATTTCATCCTCCTTTATACCTAACTCTTCCAATTCCTTCTCTGCCTCTTCCCTTTTCACTTCTTTGTAAAAATAAATGTCGTATAGCGCTCCGCTTCGTTCCCATCCACTTCTTTCCAGCATTTCTGTGATCTCCGCAGCGCGATAAAGTCGATCTCGGATTGAATCGCCCAATCTTCTGAACTCCCCCGGCTCTGCTTTATCCAGATCCAGCTCCCATTCCGGTTTCCCAAACAGGTATAAACTTATTTCTGCCATATCCTATTATGCACATTTTTTTAACTACATAAAAAACCTATGGATTTATTAATCCTTGCTTATCTCCGCCCACTAAATATTTTTCCACTCGTATTTTCATCGTCAAAAACTCCTCGTAAACTTCTAATCCCTCACACCTCTCTTCTAAATATGCCATGTCCAAGTTTTCAAACTGCCGAGCATAAATACCTTCCGCATCTTTCACGTCCTGCTCGCTTCCGAATAGCAGTTTGTTCGCAATTGTATCCTCTGGCGATGCGACATAAAACACAAAATCCGCTAAACTTATTTCCCTTCTCCTTTTTAGGGTTATCATGTCATTTTCGCTGTAAATTCCCTTTATATCCAATCTTATCATTGAAGTTATATCTTCGATGCTTCGCATTTTTCGCTACCCTCATTGCAAAATCAATAAGGCTTAAACCCTGTTCAAATGTTTCGATACCTGAGAATTTTCTCGCTCTTAATGCTTCTGTTATCCATTCTCTCTCTCTCTCTT
>JAPDIG010000078.1 GCA_025966525.1 Candidatus Methanophagales archaeon
CAAAGTGAGGATTCCAAAGGTGGGTGTAAGTGCCTCCGCAATTAATAATATAACCGCAATAATGATTAAAAGCACGCCAAACATGTTTACATCGAAAAGCCCCATCCCATACAGCGCTAAAATCAGACATATCGCCCCTATCATCTCAGGCACGTATGTCCCCGGCGACATGAATCCAAAGATCAGCCCATACATTCCTACCATTAGCAGGATAAATGCTACTTGAGGATTGCTAAGCGCTTCTAACAAAGAAGAACGTATCGTTTTTTCCTTTATGTACAGCGAAACGTTTTTCGTCGCTAAAGTCCTGTTCTCAGTCCCTATTTTAACGGTCATTCCATCAACTTTGTTTAAAAGCTCTGTTTCATCCTCGGCGATTAGATCAATTATTCCTCTTTCTAACGCGGTATTTTCATTTAGCACGTCATTTTCGGTAACGAACCGCTTTGCCTGCGTTGCGTTTCTACCTCTTGATGCTGCTATGCTCTCTATATACCCGGCGTAGAAGTTTATTGTCTTTTCATCTGCCGGCTTCCTGCCTTCTATGCCTATCTCGACTGGCATTGCCGCGCCTGTGGTCGTTCCGGGTGCCATCGCAGCGATATTGCCTGAGATGAGGATAAAAGAACCAGCGGATGCCGCTATCGCGCCCTTCGGCATTACATACGTAATAACCGGGACTTCTGAATTCAAAATCGCTTCTGTTATTTTAAGTGTGGAGCTAACGAGTCCACCCGGCGTATCGAGTTCGATTAATACAGCTTCTGCACTTATTTCCTCTGCTTCTCTTAAACCTTCTATCACGTTTAAGGCAGTGCCTTCGGTAATCGTGCCTTCTATTCTCAACACGTAAATTACATTTTTGCCTTCCACTTCTCCTCCGCTATTTACAACAAAAGCGAATAAGAGGGATAGGACGAGAACAAAGCCGAGGAATATCCCTTGCAAAAGTTTTGTGTTCATATATGAGACCTCCTTAATTATTCATATACTATCATTACCTTATGAATTTTTATGAGAATGAAATGAAGCGAGAAAGAGTAGAAATCGCAGCCGAGAACATTGAGAAGCTCGTGGATAAATTAAGGAAGTTTGTTACATGAAATCACTCAACGCTTTTTGTTCTTGCTCCGCTGTGGGAAAAAGCGAATTTACATCCTTCTCTAAAAGTTCCAGCCTTTGCATCGTGTAATCCGATATGTGATACTCTTCTGCTATCCGTAATGAAACATCAAGATATTTTTTTATACTTGCTGTGTGTACAGTGGGAACTATCTTACTACCGCACTTCTTGCATTTTCCATTCAGCGGTATTCTTCTGTATTTTGCATTGCATTTGCTACACCTCATCGTCTGTGAGCCGAACGCTCGGAGGTTTCCCTTTATATCGCGAAGGAAATGGTTTTTTATGACTGCTTCCGCTACTTCGCGCGCATCTACTGCTCTTATCATCCTCGCCAATTTCAACTGCGCTTCCATCTTCTCTACCATCGTACCTAACGTCTTATACAGCGAATTCAAAGGACCTGCGGCGATATCCGTTGTATCATGCGTGTAACCAAACCCATATACATCCTTCGGTTCTCCTATTTTACTCGATGCCGTCTCGATTGTCACCTCTTTTGGATGCTTCTCCAAGGAAGCTGCTGCGTAAAAATCCAGTGGGTATTCACTTGCAATGGAAACGTTATGAGCCTCCTTATCCACTTCCTTTGGATTGATGAACGGGATAAGAACCAGAGGAGCATCCATTCTGCCACCTCTTTTCTCTGGTAGAAAGAGCCGCGAGAAATTGAGTAAAGCATCCAGCAGAAGGATGATTGAGTCTTCGTCACCGTCACAATTTGCACTAACCACGAAGTCATTGACCAAAAAATTATGATGCGTGTCAACTTCTATATCGTATAAGAACTCAAATTCCGACTTGACCGGTTCTATCTCTTTTACTTCGTCAAGGATAACATCGCCAAATTTGGTGGCGAGTGTTTTTTTTTCTTTTTTAATGACGTACACCGATATTTCCTGTTTTCTCTTTGACAAAAAACCTATTTCTTCATAAAATCTCCTTGCATAGATCGACCCTATATACATGTAATGGATCTCAAAAACAGGAATTTTGCCCTTACTCTGCTTCTCATAAAATTCTTTTACTATCCCCCTTGCAGCTTTTCTTTCACTTTTCAATCGGTAAAAAATACCAAATCGAAGTAACTGCAATCCAATATCTTGCAATAGTTTTTTACTCACAGAAGAACAACGAACCTCAAGCATGTCCTTACTTGCCACCCCATCACCTGAAAAATAGGCACTTAGTAGCTCTTTTATCTTATGCAGAGGTAAATTTCTCAGCAATAATGGAATTCGCTTGTCTTTAGCGCTTTTCCCAGTCCTCAAAATATCAACAAATAGATGGTAGATCAATCGGTTTGATATAACAATTACCCCACCTTTTCTGCCCGAGACAATACCAAAAACATCTCTAATACACTTCTCCATTTCATCCCACATCTCCTTTTCCCATGACGCAAGGCAGACCTGATAAAACCCCTTTTCCACACTTCTTGCATAGCCTTCTGCAAGATAATAGCCGATGAGTCGCATGAAACTCTCATTAAGCTTGATTATTCTTGGGACCACAGTGTGGTCCCTTTTAACGCCGAGTTGGCATTCGCTTGGAATTGCAGTCCAATCGCGGTGCGACCGCTTGAGTAACGAATGCAAAATATGTAGCGGGATGCTATCGCGATAAATATAATTGGAAAAAGTCTTTTTTCCGATTCCTATTTCCTCGGCAGTGGATTTTATTCCACCCAGTTCTTTCACTACTCTTTCTACAACTCCTCTGACTCCTCTGACCATTACTTCTCCGGAAAGTTTATCGAATTTCGAAAATTCCTCCAAAAGGTCTATTTCTTCTATATCTCGTTCATATCTCTGAAATTCGAGATGTTCAGGCACTAAGAGCTTGTCCTCGCTCTCCAATTCTACAATCTTCTTATTTCTGATTCTGCCATTTGACCATATAACAATCCTGTGCTCCGGGGACGAAACGAATTCTCTGCCTGACTTAGTCCTCACTTTTACCATGTGCAACGGTGCTGGTGCTTTAATCACCGATTTAATATCCTTTACCTCAAATTTGCCATTTTCTGGATTCAATGCATACGTCTTAATTCCCTCAACCGCTTTTCGTGTGGTGCCAAAATCATCAACAATCTCTTCAGATGATTTTTCACCGTGATAAAACGAGTCCAAATCCAGGATTTTTTGTCTTCCTGAATTAATAACCAGAACATCAGTATTTGGTGACAGGCAGTTTCTGCGCTTCGCCGCGTGGAAAAAAGGATGCGCATAACAAGCGGATGCGGGCGTAAAACCTATTATCCTGCCTAATATCCCAGCAGATGTATGTGGTGCCAATCCCAGCACGAGTTTCCCTATGAGGTCTTCTTTGCGTGATGCGTCGTAATAAGGCGGCAAGTCATAAAACTTCTCTAACAAATCATCCAAAAAATTCGATATCTTTAGCAAATACGATGCCGCATCAGTTGAAATAATCACATCTTGCTGTTTGAGCTCCACTATTTGCGTGTCGCTTTTCAACTCCTCGCCGTTTATGTCATGCGAATACCCCAGTTCCTTTGCTTTTTCCACGCGCAACCCTATCTCTTTCGGCTTGAAATGTGTTAACGGCAAATTCGTGAAATCATATCTTATCGTACCGTCCTTAAACACGAACACACCATGCTTCGCCCTTAATATCCCCTTACCTAAATGCTCAGCCACTTTTTGCTTTGAAATAAGACCTTGCACGCATTTTACATCCTGTTTGTTATAAGCCCTTACAGGGCTCGCGTGGTCGTGAGGCAGAGCCCCACATGTGTCACCCAATTTCTTTGTTGTCTCCTGATAATATTCCCATAAATCAATGCTCCTTTTATCTCTGGATACTGGTTTGGTTTGCATGGGCTGTTGAGTTTTGAAGTTGGAAGCCCCACACTTATCACATATAGAAAAAGATGATAGAAATTCATTCCCACATTCGTTGCATCTTCTCATGCCTATCTCCACCTCTATCACTTTTTCCTTTAATGCTTCCTTTAACGACCTGTTCTTACCCCCGTATTCTCCCAATGGGAAGATAGCATGAGGAGCAGGTTTCATCATCCTTTCTTTTGATTTCTCTGGTCTTCCCATTCTCATACCTATTCTTGTCGGTGCTTTTGGTCTCGTCTTTATCTTCACCGACTCATCCCTTCTCAATTTATCATTTATCCCCAAACATCTTAGCAACGCACCTGGCTCTTCTATCGCTAAAAACCCTTTTTTAGTTTGATGCAAGACAAGCAACTCCTCCAGAATTGTCTTTACTTTTCCATCGGCGTCGTTAGGAATGAATAGCGATTTTTCATCTAAATTCCCTTTCTTGCATATCCATTCTGCCAGATATTCTTTATCTTCCTCTGTTATATCCTCCCACAAGTAGGTATATGCCGGATGCAGCGGCACCGCAAAGCGGGATGCGATATCTATTGCTTCCGCTTGACTTGGCGTTTTGAAATGCCATTTCTCCGCTTCATCCTTTGATTTCTCTTCTAACTCCTTTACCCACCATTCATGCGAGTATGCACCAGGCAATAAGCGATGACCTGTTTCCAAAAAATCGCCATAATCAATGAGGATTTCACCTAAATCCACTATCTCTGCTATTTCCTCATCAAATTTATCTTTGGATTTTAACGTGACAAGCGCACCGCTTTTCAATTTCACTGTTGGACCTTCAATAGAATCAACAGGGACAACGCAACCTGCTTTACCCGGCAGTTCCGGCTTTATCTGCGTCCCCGCTGCGGTGAATCCCAGTAAAGACATTGTAACAGGGTTTATTCCAATAGCAGAAAGTCCAGAATTGCGAGCACGTCCATATCGAAGTCTGAAGGAACCTTTTTTCGCAGGACTGCCAAATACAGGTCTGCCAGCGATCAAATCTCCCAAAAAATCTCTCTCGCCTTTCTCCACCTTTGATTTTACTAACTTATCTACCCAGTCCCAGCCCTCAATACCAAGTTTCTCTACATGCCTCTTTATCTTCGGCGCCTTCATTGCCATCCCTTCAGTGAGAACAAGCACCATCCCTCCCCTTATTTTGTTCGTTGCCACTCTTTCAAGGTCTTTATAGCCACCCACCTCTTTATCCTCGGTAGGGTCGCCATCTATGCAAATAGGACAATTCCTCACGATTTCCTTTATCTCGTCATCGGTAGGCATGTATTGTAAGCCACTTATCTGTTCATACGCAGAAGCCTCCAATATATATCTTCCTATTTCCTCTTCCCTCGGCGAATACGCCGCAAATCCCACTCTTCGCCTTATATTATCAGCAGCTAATACAGAAAGTGCTTGAGCAGTCCCACCTGCACTTCTTATCGGACCTGAATAAAATATTTTTATGTACTCGGAGGCATCATCGTTTTTACCTACC
>JAPDIG010000079.1 GCA_025966525.1 Candidatus Methanophagales archaeon
AAGCGTTATATGTTGGCGCGCCTGTGGACAAAATGAGGTGATGTATATGGTAAACAATTTTAGTATGCATCGATCTATCTCTGTATCGCAATCGAATCGTTTTGTCCCGCTCTGCTGCACCGCTGTCAGCATTCAGTTTCGCACGTGCGAGACGTGGATTTATAAAAACAATCGAAGAAAGTCTTTTTTACCAATCTCCAACAATTGCAACATCTTGCGGTGTTGCTGGCTCGGAATGGACTAGGGTAATCGCCTGCCTTCTTTATCTCTCCTAAAGACAAACAACGTGGTGTATCCGCGGAGGATGCACTTCTAAATTCGTGTGTTCACGAGAAGTTACAAGAGCAGACGACACTTCGATTCACTTTTTATTCAGCGTATTTGACTTCCCACGGGAACTTCTTTATCAGGATATAATAAAATCGGTCTTCCGTTGACATCCACAGCTAAAATCATCCCTCGACTTTCAACACCCATAAGCCTTGTAGGCTTCAGGTTGACCAGGACAGGAACGAGCCTGCCAATCAAATTCTCAGGATTATACTCTTCTGCAATCCCAGCAACAAGCGGTCGCATCTCATTCCCTACATCTACCTCGAGCTTGATTAACTTCTTGCTTCCCTCGATTCTTTCGGCATTCTCTATCTTTCCAATCCGTATGTCGAGTTTTGCAAATTCTTTTATGTCTATTATCTTCTTTTCCATTTCATCCACCCATATTACTAAGAAAGTATCGGCAATGTTAAATCTTTGCCATTATCTTTCTTCGTATTTACTCAATAATGAATCCTATAATATCAAATATTGAACAATCACTATCACTACTCTCTCATTTTTTTCAGATGATAACTCGAATATATCGCTCCAAGCGGGTTATGAGCGAGAACGCGGTCTTTTACCGCAAGCGTAGTTACCGGCGCCTCAGAGTATTTCGTAAACAGTATGTCGTGTCCTATACATAATCCTAAGATGATATTCAAGTCCATCTTTTCTTTGTTTAAGATCATCGCTTGCCCTATCGGATTACACATTCCTTCTACTTCTGCATCCTCGTGGAGACGTTCCAGCCCAAAATATGATTTGTCGACCCCGCATACCTTGCAGCAGACCGAGGACACATCAAAGTATTGGGATAAAATATCACATATTGTTTCTGCCTCTTTTTGCAGTCCTATGCAGAATGCCACGCCCAATCTTTTGTAGTTCATCTCCTTCGCATATACAATCAGCTCCTCAATGCGCGTTTTCTTCATGTAATACCGTGATTCAATCCGTGCAGAAACTTTAAGCGACTTGAGGGCTTCGGCATCGCCTTTGTATGCTTCTCTGGCATCCTCTGCGATTTCAGTGCAGTCCTTGCCTTTATAGCATGCTTTTTCTTTGCAGCTAGCACAATTCATAATCTCATATCCCCATTTCTTCTTTGTCAATAAATTTATACTATAAAAATAGAACCCAAAAGCAATTCATGAGCGAAAACACATATACGAAAGTAAAAATCTGCGGCAACACGAATGTCGCGGATGCCATAATGGCTGCGAATGCCGGCGCTGATGCGATCGGCGTGATAAATGTCATTAATACGAGAAGATATATAGATTTAGAAACTGCAAAGCGAATATTCGATGTTTTACCGATATTTGTATCAAAGGTCGTGGTTATCACGCTGGATAATATGTCTATCGAATTCGTGCGGGATAAAATAAAGTTAATAGAAGAGACTGGAGCGGATTGCATACAGCTTCACGGTGAAGAACCAGTGGAGGTTGTCGCAGATTTACGTGCGAGTATGGAAAGTAGAATAAGGATAATAAAAAAGATTGGTGTTGGTGGCGATAGAAAAAGGACCTTAGAGAATGCTTTAGCGTATGAAAATGCAGTAGATGCGATATTGTTGGATACCGAAGTGAAAACAAAGCCAGGAATGGGAATGAGAGAAATTGGAGGAACCGGAAAAGAACACAATTGGAACATAAGTAAGGAAATCGTAGAGCGTATAAAAAAGCCGGTAATACTTGCCGGGGGGTTAAATCCGGAGAACGTCGCAAAAGCAATAGCACTGGTGAAGCCTTATGCAGTGGATGTGTCCAGCGGTGTGGAAAGCGAAGTGAGAAAAAAAGACGCAGTGAAAGTGAAAAAATTTGTAAACACCGTAAAACAGGTGAACAGGCAATAGCCTTTTTATTTGACAAAATACGTTAGACATATAAATAATGTTAAGATGGCAATGCCAGAGAAAGGGGAAGTCCGCAAAGAAGAAATAGAGAAGGTTATAATAGCTGAACTGCCGAGGTTGATAGCAGAGTCACCGGCATTCCGACAGCAGTTAATAGGTATTGTAGCTGAGTTATTTGTAAGAAAGGAAGAACTAAAACAAGTGCTTGATGCGATAAGGAGCCTGAGAGAGGATTTCAATACACGGTTTGAGGAGCATTCGAGAATACTGGAAGGGCACTCAAAGAGACTTGAGGAGATGTCTATGCGGCAAGAGGTGCATTCCAAAACCATCGAAGAACTGATGAAAAGACTGGATGAACATGAAAAGAGGTTGGAATCTGCTATTGGTGGACTTGATGCAAGGCGGGGGATAATGAGCGAAGAATCATTTAGACAAGGATTAAAAGGTATTTTGCAAGACCTGGGATTAAAGGTTGAAAGATATCTCGATTATGACCCGGAGGGGTATGTGTTTGGGCATCCGGAGCAAGTAGAGCCAGATGTGCTTATCAAAAACAAAACTGTTTTACTTGTAGAGATTAAATCCTCAATAAGTAAAGAGGAAATGCATATATTTCAAAGGAAGGTGGAGTTTTACGAGAAGAAGCAAAAAGTGAAAGTAGAAAGAAAGGGCGTTCTATCTCCTTTTGTTGACCCAAGGGCAAAGCCAATTGCTGAGCGATTTGGGATAGAAGTTTATACTTCCGGCTATGACGTGAGAATTTAGAATAGAGTAAAAGAGAGAAAAAAAAATGTTGTCCAAACCTGATGAGCAGGGAAAATATGGAATATACGGTGGTAAGTTTGCACCTGAGGTACTGATGTCAGCATTAGAAGAGCTCGAAGAGGCGTTTAATAGCTTTTCCCACGACAAAAGTTTTAAAGAGGAGTTGGAGCTGCTTTTACGCACTTATGCTGGTCGTCCAACCTCTCTTTACTTCGCAAAGAATCTGTCTGAGGCGTTTGGTGCAAGGATTTATCTGAAGCGAGAGGATTTGGTGCACGGCGGCGCGCATAAACTAAACAATACTCTGGGACAGTGTTTGCTGGCGAAGCACATGGGCAAGAGGCGAATTATTGCGGAAACCGGTGCAGGTCAGCACGGAGTAGCAACTGCGATGGCTGCTGCGGTTCTGGAGCTTGAATGTGAAGTGTACATGGGCACCGAAGACGTGGAGCGGCAGAAATTGAACGTCTTCCGGATGAAGCTTTTAGGTGCAAGAGTTAACCCGGTTGATTCTGGCTCTAAAACGCTGAAGGATGCGATAAACGAATCTATGCGGGACTGGGTAACTAATGTCGAGAACACTTATTACCTGATTGGCAGCGTGGTGGGACCTCATCCTTATCCATTGATGGTGCGCGAATTTCAGCGAGTTATAGGCAAAGAGACAAAAGAGCAGATATTAAATGCTGAGGGGAGATTGCCAGACACCATAATCGCGTGTGTCGGCGGAGGTAGTAATGCAATGGGTATATTTTACGATTTCCTTGAAGATGATGAGGTGGAGCTTATTGGCGTGGAAGCCGCAGGTAAAGGTTTAGAGAGTGGAGAACATGGAGCTTCGATATGCGCAGGTACTAAAGGCGTCTTGCACGGGATGTATTCGAAATTATTGCAAGATAGGCATGGTCAAATAAAACAATCTTACAGTTTTGCTCCCGGGCTTGACTATCCCGGTGTAGGACCGGAACTGGCGTATTTAGCGGAGTCGGGACGGGTAAAAATGGTTTCAGCCACAGATGAGGAAACTTTAAGTGCTTTTGAGATCCTATCCATGAGCGAAGGAATAATCCCTGCCCTGGAATCTGCTCATGCAATTCATTATGCAATAGAAGAAGCGAAGAGAAAGGCTAAAGAGCGAAGAAACCATCTGATTGTGGTGAACCTTTCAGGGAGAGGTGATAAAGACATATTCCTTGTGGAAAAGGTGCTTGGGGATAAGTGTAATGTCCATTAACATATTGCCGGTTTTGTTCTACTCAGCATAGACCGATAGAAAGCATCCCATTTCTTAAGTTCTCGGGGAGGTGGATATTCATGGTTATTGCCTGCTGATGCAATTCTTGCCTCTACTGGTGTTTTATTGTCAAAAGATTGATGTGGACGGCATTCGTTGTAATGCAGTTTAACGATTTCAGAAAGCTTCTCGAACTCATCGAAATTCCCTATCCACACCTGAATCAGATATTCATGTTTTATAGCCATAGTTTCATGCAAAGCTCCTTATATTATACGCCACTATAATGTAACATGAGTCAAGAAGTGGTGAAGGTATCCACCAGGATGAATAACTGCACCTTTTGTGGTGCGAAGCTCGTTAAGAAATACAATGCAAATGCCAGGCGCCTTATAACGTTGAATGGTGAGTTATGGATCAGCGAACGAATTTTGCGCTGTAATAACCGGGAATGTCCCGGGCATGCTTTATCTTTCAGGGCAGATGGAACGTACTCCTATAAAGGTAAAACACTCTATATTTTCCGCAGTTACGAAAATGGCGTTGTTCTGTATGCGAATACCACTGAGAAAGATGATGTCTCGCACTTCCAACCATTGCTGGGGAAGGCGATGAAGAAGAAAGAAGTTCTGGCGAATGCAAAAGAAGTGGAGGCGGATTAAAAAAACGCCAAAATAGTGGATGATAAGCATCTGTTGATCGTGCATCTCATCGTCCTGATACTGAAAATCACCACCGATGGCTTCCCTTTTAATTTATACTATGTTGAGCTTCATAATCGCGATGGAAGGGTGAGAACTACTATTCGGCGATGCATATCTGAGTACCCACACGAGGATGCGTATAGGGATGCACTTAGCAAGTTGGACACAATTATGACGTCCGTTGTGGCAGATAAGCGTGTGAAAGCGTTGGTTAGAATCCTGAAGCGCGATTGGCGGATATTCAAAAGGCTGAGGGCGCATTTCCGTAAACTTGAAGATAGTGCAAAACCAAACTTGGCGGAGCAAATACGCAAGTATGAGCCCGATAGGGTGGTGGAGGTCACTGCCGACCAATGTGAGGGTTGTGGCAGTACCAATTTAGAGGAGTGTGGCGTTGAAAAGCAGGTAATCGAAGAGATCCCTCCGCCTCCTAAGATTGAGGTCATTCAGTTCAATCGTCAC
>JAPDIG010000080.1 GCA_025966525.1 Candidatus Methanophagales archaeon
TGGATTTGATGAAGGGCGTGCAAAGGAACAAATGAAAAGGAATGAAACGCTATACGAGGAAAGTAAAAACCTGCCGGAAAGGATTATTTTTATGCTCGGACCACATGCAATCTACACCGTTTCGGAGGAAAGCCTCTGCTGGGTGCGTGATTTTGCAGAAGAACACGACCTTCTGGTTCATATTCATCTATCAGAAACAGAGAGAGAGGTTAGAGAGTGCGTAGAAGTATATGGGATGCGACCTGTGGAGTTCCTGGATAGCATTGGGTTTTTGAGTTCAAGAACGATTGCACCCCACTGCGTTCATCTGAACAGAAAAGAGATAGAGATATTGAAGAAGAGAGATGTGAAGATAGTGCACACCCCAGTGTCGAATATGAAATTAGCATCCGGAAGGATGCCCTACGAGGAGTTGAAGTGGGCTGGCTTGCAGTCAAACATTGCACTTGGAACAGACGGCTGCGCTTCTAATAACAACCTTGATATGTTTGAGGAGATGAAGATCGCATCATTGTTTCAGAAGGCATTTTCTGGCGACACGACAAGCTTGCCGGCAGAAGAAGCTTTTGTGCTTGCAACACGCAACGCAGCAAAAATGTTCAGGTTGAATTCAGGCATAATCGCGGAAGGCAAATTGGCTGATGTTGTGCTCCTGGACTTAAAGCACGTGGAACTGGTGCCGAACCATAATTTAACCTCGAATATTGTCTATTCTGCGAATGGGAGTTGTGTTGATACCGTAATTTGTGATGGGAGGATTTTAATGGAAGGGAGGAAAATAGAGGGAGAGGAGGAGATAAAGGAGAAAGCGAAAGAAGTCGCCTATGAGCTCGTGAGCAGAAACAGCCCATGAGTTCGGTTTGATTGTCAAAAATAATGAAACAATTCATCTTATACGCGAGAAAAGCCGTAACAAGCCCAGACTTCTCTTTGGACGACCTACCAGGTAGCGGTGGCAGAATGGACCTCGTTGCGAGATGTATCTGTAACGCGCTATGGATAAGCCATGATCTGAGAAGGGATTCATGTATTCATGTAGTCGCATGTGGTAGCCCCAACCCACCGGTGGTTATCTCCTTTTACGGGAACAGGTTGAGGGATGTATCGCCTGACGAAAGAAACATAGCAGCGTGGACAAAGAAAGCATTGGCGCGGAAGAGAAAGAATCCAGGAATAACCATCCGCAAACTCAGTTTTCAGCAGTTGATCGAGGAGTTAGCATCATCAGAAGGAAACTTTTTCTATATCTTACATGAGAAGGGCAGGGATATAGCACGCGTAAAGCTAAAAGAGAATCCTGTATTTGTCCTCGGCGATCACATAGGGCTGCCGAAGAAAGAAGAGAAGTTTGTAGAGCGATTTGAACATGAGAAAATATCGCTTGGCACTACATCTTATCTCGCGTCACAATGCATCACCGTGCTGCATTACGAGCTGGACAAAAATAAATAGTGCTCCGGTCGGGATTTGAACCCGAGTCCTCGGCTCGAAAGGCCGAAATGATTGGCCGAGCTACACTACCGGAGCAAATAAAACCTTTCTAAAGAAAAAAAGCGATTTTCAGGAAAGACTTTTAAAAAAAATCCCTTGTTATTCTCTCTTTTAGTCAAGGTTTTCTCTTAAGAGAAAAAGTTGTTAGCCGAACAAAGAAGAAAGTCCTTCCATCCCTGTCTCTTCTGCTTTCTCCTCTTCTTCTTTCTTCTTCTCCTCTTTCTTCTCTGGCTTTTCTACCTCAGGTGCTTCTGGAGCTGTTGCAGGTGCTTGGGCTGGCATCGGCGGTGCCATTGCTGCCGGAGCGTAAGCAGGCTGGGCTTGTGCCATCGCCTCATCTATGTTGATATCGCTAAGAGCTGATATCAGTGCTTTTATTCTCCCCTTATCTGCTGCAATCCCCGCAGCCTCCATCACCGCAGTTATTCCATCCTCTGTAACCTCCTTACCCGAGTTATGCAAGAGCAATGCAGCATATATATATTCCATCTCTTTGTTCTACCTCCTTCATTTACTCTTTATGTTCTGTACTCTATTTTACTTTTATTAAATATAAACTTGTGCAGCAAAATTCACCAATCCACGCTTAAGCGCACTCAAACCAGAACTGCGAAGGAAATAGCAGGGCTTACGCCTTAATTTACACGCTTCTTTAATCATTCGGCAAGCGTTATGACTGTTTATGTCCACCGGACAAAATATAACGTCATTTTTTTCCACAAGACGTTCTATCGCTCTTTTCCCTCTCTCACAGTGCCCGCAGTGATAACAGAAAAGACAACCAAAAGATTCCGCCAGTTCTTTGTAGCACGACTCAAGCGACTCCACTCCCCCGACATAAGCCACTCTCACGCCTTTAAGCTGAGGTACCATTTCCACTTCATGGCCATTACAATTGCAAGCAGAAGCTGCGATCCCTTTTTTCGCGCTAAAATTGAAATTAGGTGTTGCCACAGCAGATACCTTGATCAACTCAGTATTTTCTTTATTCAACCTGTTTATCTCTTCTCTAAGAAGCTCCATTTCCGATTTCATCGATTCAATTTGTTCAAACGCCGCTTCTCCTCCCGATTCCTCTACCCTTCTCCGTAATCTCTCATTCAATCGCCTTTGCTCTTCCAATTCTTGGACAAGCCGGATTTTATCAGCTTTAATTGCTTCGCGTTCTGAGATTAGCTCCTTCCTCTTCTGCTCTAACCTTTTATAATTACGTTGAAGCTTTTCATTTGATTCTATGGCTGAGCTGAGCTCCTTCAATATATCTTCCGCTTTCCCACCTGGTAATTTACGAGAAAGTTCATCGTAAAATCGCAAAGCCTGGTGCTCTTTTAGATGAACCGAAGTCAAAACCCTCGTCTCGATTTCTTTGCTTTTATCTTTAGCAGCATTGCGTGCTGCGAACCAGATAAGAGCAGAGATAGGAACGTCTTTAAAGATGTTTTCTGTTCCCTCTTTGCCTTCCATGAACTCGCAGATTTTTTTGGGGTCTGAAATTTCTGCACATTTCTTATACGGTGCAAATTGCTTTTCCAGCATCTTTTCCACTTGTTTAGCATGCTGATTTTGCGTCCGGCATATCTGCGCTAACTGCTGATGCATTTCAAAAGGTGCTGAAAAGTTGCCGTCATGCTTGAGTTTCAAGTCTTTAAATATTCGCCTCAGCCCCTTCTCGTCGTAACTTAGCCCAAGGAGTCTACGAATTGTAGACGACTGAAATTCCCATATCCTTCTCTTTCCATTCCCTCTCACTTTTACCTCTGCCATTCTTTACTACTCCTATCTCCTTCCCGCGCTTGACTACGAAGCTTGATAAAGCGGATAACCTTCAATAAACCACGAGCCTAACTCACGTTTTATCCCCTTAACCCTTTCGTCCAGATCGGTTTCGTCATCTCCTTCAGACCCGGAGGTATTCTGAAGCAGCTTTATCAGCTCCTTCATCAGTCTTGTTAGTGCCATCTCGTCCATCGTATTACTCATCCTCTCAAAGATTTAGGCTGCCCTAACAATAGATGAAATATGAAGGTTAGGCACATAAATAATGTCCCCCAAAAAGGTTTGATTTTGTCTGAAAAACCTAAATAAGTTCGGGTTTAGCTGGATAACCGATGCTCTCTCTCTTTTCGCTTCCCCTCATCGCAGGGATGCACCCCTGTCTTGCAGAATATCTCAAAGTGCTCCAGCCACTGCGGATAATCAGGCGCAGATTGTACAAAATTCACCAGGTTCTTGACCTGCTCTATTGTCTTCGGGTCCAACTCGTGCTCGATTATGCACGCATCTTTGTTTGCTATTTTTTCTGGCACTTTTATTATTTCCAGAAACGCCCTTATCATAGTATGCCGCCCCCATACTGCTTTTCCTATCTCCTTACCTCTTGGTGTCAGGGTCACGCCATCGTATTTTCTATATTCAACAAAGCCCAGATCATTCAGCCGCTTTACCATCTCCACAACGCTTGAGGGCGTAACACCTAAAGCAAGTGCAATATCCTTTATCCTCGCATAGCCCTTCTTTTCCGCGATGTTCAGAATCGCCTCGAGATAGTCTTCTCCTTTTCTACTTAGCATACTCTAATATTATTTGGGTACCCTATATTTAAACCCTTCTTTATATTTACTTACAACTTCATGAAAAAATTAGATGTATGGTCGAGAAGGTGCATGAAATGGGGAAAACGATATTTTTCGACCTTGAAGGACCTTTATCGCCGCAGGACAATGCTTATGAGGTGATGAAGCTCATAGGAGAAGAAGGTGCGCCTATTTTCGAGGTTATAAGCAAATACGATGATTTTATATCTCTTGAGGGGAGGGAAGGCTACGAGCCCGGGGATACCCTTGCCTTGATCGTGCCTTTCTTTTTCTTGCATGGCATAACAGAAGAAGACATAAGGAGGGTATCGGAGCGCGCAAAGATAGTTGAAGGTGCAGAATATCTATTTAGGAAGTTACAAGCTGATAACTGGGACATCTACATCATATCTACAAGTTACGGACAGCACGCTTACAATGTAGGTCGCAAACTGGGAGTTCCTACTGACAATATTATCTGCACAAACATTTCAAAAACGCTGCGTGAAAAGAAAGCTTTGCCAAGGAAATTTTTTCATACAATAAAAAAGGCAGAAGAAGACATAATTGAGCTTTATTCTGATATTGAGAATACCGAACTCATAGTAAATCGCTTAGATGAGTTTTTTTTTCATCAACTTCCTTCTCTGAGCTATGATATTTTTGCAATAAGGGTAATAGGAGGAGAGCGGAAAGCGGAGGCAGTGAGGCAGATAGTGAAAGAGAAAGAAGGGGAACTAAGTAATGCCATCACGGTAGGCGACAGTATTACTGATTACAAGATGCTAAACGAAGTTGCAACACATGGTGGGATCTCGGTTGTTTTTAATGGTAACGAATACGCAGTTCCTTATGCCAATGTAGGGCTTGCATCTGTTGACATACGGTTCCTTCTCATTTTATGCGATGCCTTTGTGCGAGGCGGGAAAGGTGAAGTGATGGAAGTGGCGACGAAATGGGAAGAGAACCGGGAGGTTTTTGAAAAAAATCCGTCTGATATTCCTGATAACTGCATCACAGCGGATATAAGACATTTCATTATGAAACAAAAAAAGTTCTTTCCTTATTTCCATAATATCGAGCACGCAAATGAGAGAAGAAAAGACGAGATAATAAAAATACATAAACAGGTACGAATGCAGGTGAGAGAAGACGCAGGTAAGCTTGGATGAAATGAAAAAAATGA
>JAPDIG010000081.1 GCA_025966525.1 Candidatus Methanophagales archaeon
GAATCACTTTATGATGGCTTACCAGATGCAAAAGTGATGAAAACGATGGGTGCAGTAGGTGAAAAGTTAAAAAATCACTAGATTTTTAGATAGTGCCGGGTAATGTTCACGTGGCGAGAAAAGGTTTAAAGGTGAAGGACCCGATGCTTCATGAGCTACTTTCGAGAGCATTTAAGGATAAGGGAGAGGTGGTTGAGGAAAAAGATTTACACATTTCCATTGGTAATTTAAAAGGAGAAATTGCTTCGTTTGGTGCATCGTATATGGGTTCTTATCCTCCAAAAGTTGTTGCTATCTTATGTTTGAGGTAGGAACCAAAACTTAAACTTTGTAGTATCCCTCAGAAACTAACTAAATATACGACCTGTAAGCAGTTCTCTCCTTCTCATATATTCTTCTCAGTGCATCTGCCATATCGGCATAGCAATAATAGCAGGAATGGGATGCTTTGTGCTCATACTCAGAAATAATCCTCTTGACCCTTTCCATCGCATAGTCGAGTTTTACCCATCTGAGGTCAACAGAATCCTCAGGTTTATAGCCACTATCTGGAATCTTTGTAGTATATCCCACTTTTTCCAGTTCTTTGCTAATTTCTTCGTATCCCATTTCACCTCGCGCATATCTGCCAATGAGGGTTTTTACATAAGCTAATTCTTCTCTCCTTCTTATTCCGTATTTCTTATCCGCATTCAATACTGGCGGAGTGGCGAAACCTGCGAAAGAGAAGATATAAGGCGTTTCTAAGAACTTATCAAAAGTGGTTACTTTCTCTTCGCTCATTTCCTTAAAGAATTTTAGTATGTCATCTCTTCTTGGCATTCCAATCAAACCCAATGTTTCTATTATTACAAGTGGTTCTTCATAAGAACTCATCCCTTTTTCTTCGCCTCGCGTTTTCAAAAAGCTTTGCAGTCCTTCTTTTGTAACTTCGACAATAGCATCGGGGCTGAAATGAGCAGCTCTCAAATTTGCCCTCTGCAACGGCGTGATGAATTCCTTCTGTTCCCACAGGAACATCGAAAAATTAGATGAGTAATATTCTTCAATATCAGCAAGGTAAGCAAAGTTATGCGCTGTGATCCCAAATTTTGCTAATAGCGAAGGATAATAATCGAAATTTATGCGCGAGTTTGGCGTTGAGAACCTCATTTCTCGTTCTGCTGGGAATATAAGCGCCGGATTTTTAAATTGATACCAAATAGAAGCATCATATTCTATCTTGAACCTTTTGAAAACTTCGCTTTCGTAGTATTTCTGCATCAGTTCAAATGCCTCATGCCACTCGGTTTTTATCTTTTCTATTTGATGTGCGGTGTTCATTTTTCTGCCCTTCTATTATTTTAGCCCACTCATGCTATGTATATCCTTCCTCTTTCTTTTCCTTACCCGATAAATCTCCCTCAAGTTGCTTCTTCCAGTAAAGTTCCATTTTGTTTCGCAGAAGTTAGGATTCATTTTGCCATCCTAATCCTTTTTTTAACATCTTCATTACAAATTCTTTTACTTCTTTAAATTAATCGAGTTACAAATCCTAAAATTACAACCCCGATTACAAAACTCCAAAAGTATTTTTGCACTATCCATCCTTTCAGTTTTTGTTTAATTGAAAGCCCCAAGTAATCTAAATATGAAAGGCACTTCTTCAAAAGCTATTCGAGTCCCTTTCTCAAAATCATGTACCAAATCATAAATGAATACGAGGTTGAGAGTTCCTTCTTTGATTTTTGAGTTGAGTAATCCCTTATATTTCCATAATACCCAAGCAGTTTTCATTTTTTTGGTTCTTCTTTAGTTGTTTGTTCATCATTAAAAAATAGTACAAATAAAATTTCCATAAAAGATGGTGTTGATCCCTTGTGGCGATATTCTTCGTGAACTCTTCCATTTCTATCCCCCCTATTACTTTTACCGATGATGCGATTTTATTTTCTCCTATGAGATCTCCTCTCCCCTTTTCACAAATGCTTTGCAATCATCCAAAAAAAACATCTTCGCTATCCCATCACTCATTTCTTCATTGTAAAGCGGACTCGGCGGGATTCGAACCCGCGATCCCCGGCTTAGAAGGCCGGTGCTTTATCCAAGCTAAGCCACGAGCCCTCTTTTCTTTTTGCACATTTTAGTTTATAGTGCTATTCTCTTATAAAATTAAAGAGAGGGAAAACGAATTCTGTAAATTAAAAGTTTTTATTATATAAAATCCCACTTATATTTCGTGGGAATATGGAAGCAAGAATAGATGCAAAAGGAAGGATTGTGATCCCCAAATCTGTTAGGGAAAAATTGCAAATCCGGGAGGGGATGCTCATATTAATTGAAGAAAAGAAGGATAAAATCTTATTAAGCCCGAAGAGAGAGAAAAAGAGAAATGTAGAAGATTTCTTTGGTTTAAAAGTGAAAAGAACCGGGAGACCAGAATGGGCAACACCGAAAGAGATAAAGAGTATCTGGGAGTAGATACGAACGTATTGGTGGCTTTCTTGGATAAAGAGCATCCTGATAATTCTAAGACAAAACTATTAGCGAAACACCGATATAATGCAGTAAATCCAACTATAATCCATGAAGCTTACCATACATTGGTTTATAAACAAAAATGGAGGCGTGAAGATGCTAAAAATACACTGAGCGATTACATAGATTTGGATACAATACTATTCTTGGATCAAACGAAGCAAATCACAAAATTGGGGTTAGTGCTAGGAGCAAAATATGGATTAGGAGGTAGAGATTCTTTGATATTGGCAAATTTCCTTTTGAATTCGATAGAAAGAATGATAACATTTGATGGGGATTTATTGAACCTTAAGGAACTTCTGGTAGCCGGGAAGAGGATAGGGATAAAACTACCTATGGATTTATATTAGTGTAGAGGAGGAAAACACCGATGCCCGAAACAACACCAATGATGCAGCAGTACTATAAAATAAAAGAGAAATACCACGATGCCATCCTACTTTTTCGTGTCGGCGACTTTTACGAAACCTTTGGCGAAGATGCAAAAATAGCAGCCAGGGAGCTGAACATTGCTTTAACCGCAACTGGCAGGGGCAAAGGAGCAGCTAAAAGAATACCAATGGCTGGCGTTCCTTTCCACGCGGTCAAACCTTACTTAAAACAGTTGATAACGAAGGGCTATAAAGTGGCAATATGCGAACAGATATGGGATAAAGCGCGTAAAGACGTGGAAACGAGAGAGGTCGTGAGGCTGATTACGCCTGGTACAGTTATTGAGGACTCTTTCTTAGAGGAGAGAATCAGCAATTATCTGATGTGTGTGAACCTGATGGATAACAGGGTGGGTATTGCAATCGTTGACGTTTCAACAGGCGAGTTTTTATTAACTGAGTTAGAAGACGATGCATCGCATTCCCCTCTGTTGAATGAGATAGACCGGGTGAAGCCGGCGGAAATAATTCTACCAGATTCGCTTGAACTCGGATTCGAGCTGAACACCTGCACCGTTTCACGATATGATGATTACTATTTTGATTACAAGAATGCATACACCACGCTGATAAACCATTTTGGCGTTATCTCACTCGATGGTTTTGGATGCGGCGAGCTTAAAGCCGGGATAACAGCAGCAGGAGCTGTGATTTCTTATCTACGTGATACACAAAAGCGCGTGCTGTCGCATATAAAACCGCTCAAGACCTTCTTCGTCTCCGATTACATGGTATTGGACAGTGTTACCGTTCGAAACCTTGAAATATTTAATAATATACGCGATGGAACACAACGCGGTACGCTTGTTAGTGTGCTGGACAAAACACTTACAGGAATGGGTTCAAGGTTGCTGAAGAAGAATTTACGATTCCCTTTGCTCGACTTCGAGGAGATAAAAAGAAGGGAAGAAGTGGTAAAAGAATTTTACGAGGACATACTGCTGAGGGAATCGTTAAAGGACGTCTTCAAGGAGATATACGATATAGAGCGGATAATAAGCCGGGTATCGTTTGGAAATGCGAATGGAAAGGATTTGGTATCGCTTAAGCGGTCTTTACTGCAAATAAAAGATTTGCGAGAGTTGTTGAAGAAATGCCGTGCAGAAAAGATAAGAAGCATTTTGAAAGCGTTACGGACTAAGGACTTCTCTGTTATTGTGGATTTAATCGAACATGGCATATTAGAGGAGCCTCCGGCGACAGTAAAGGAAGGGGGCTTGATAAGAGAGGGATTTAATGCTGAGCTGGACGAGTTGAGAAAGATAAAACACGAAGGGAGAAGATGGTTAGCGGAATTTGAGGAGCACGAGAAAGCCCGCACCGGGATTAAATCGCTTAAGGTGGGCTACAACAAGGTTTTTGGATATTACATCGAAATACGTAAATCATGGGCAGGTAAGGTGCCCGAAACGTACATCAGAAAACAGACGCTTACAGAGGCAGAGCGGTATGTGACGGAGGAATTGAAGGTTTATGAGGCGAAAGCGTTGAGTGCCGAGGAAAGGATAAAGGAACTGGAATACGAGTTGTTCGAGCAAATACGGAAAGAAGTTGCGAAGCGGGCAAAAGATATCCAGGAAGCTGCTAATTCAGTTGCTGAACTCGATATGCTCCTGTCTTTTGCCGAAGTTGCTTCGGAAAACGGATATTGCTGCCCGGAAGTGGATGCAGGTGATGAGATTATGATTAAGGAAGGCAGGCATCCAGTGGTGGAAAAAGAGGTAAAGGAAGGATTCGTGCCGAATGATGTTCATCTGGACGGACATAACCGGTTGATGATTATCACGGGACCTAACATGAGCGGAAAAAGCACTTTTATGCGCCAGACGGCTTTAATCGTGCTGATGTCGCAGCTCGGCTCTTTTGTGCCGGCACGCGAAGCGAAAATAGGCGTTGTTGATCGGATATTCACACGTGTGGGCGCTTATGATGACCTTTCAATGGGACAAAGCTCTTTTATGGTGGAGATGAGCGAAACTGCGAACATCTTAAATAATGCGACAGAACGAAGTCTGATAATCCTTGATGAAATCGGTAGAGGTACGAGTACTTTAGACGGTGTCAGTATAGCATGGTCAGTGGGAGAATATGTTAATACGAGGCTAAAAGCGAAGACGATGTTCGCAACGCATTTCTATGAGCTAACAGAACTTGCTGATGCACTTGATAACACAAACTGCTACAATGTTTCGATAAAAGAAGCAGGTGATGAAATATTCTTTGTAAGGAAGGTTGTAGAAGGGAGAGGTTCAAAAAGCTATGGGATTCAGGTTGCGAAACTCGCTGG
>JAPDIG010000082.1 GCA_025966525.1 Candidatus Methanophagales archaeon
CTTTGATAACTTATTCCCATACCGGTAAGCAGCCATTTTGTGCGCTTCATCCACGATAACCAAATCCCAGTCAACACTTCCGAGTGCCGGTAAAATTTCAGCACCTTTCGCAAAATCCATTGATGTAATAACCTGACTCTCTCTTCGCCATACATTCTCGGCATAGTGCGCATCCAATAAACCTCTGTCAATCACGGTGAAGGGCTCTTGAAACTTCTCCTTTAATTCCCTTCTCCACTGGTCTTTGAGGTGTCCTGGAACAACTATTAAAATCCGGTTTACAACACCCCGCAATTTCAATTCTTTGATAATCAGTCCAGCCATGATAGTTTTGCCTGCACCCGGGTCATCGGCGATGAGGAATCTTATCCTGGGAAGTTTTAAAATATAGCCATAAACCGCTTCTATCTGGAAAGGTAGAGGGTCTATCTTTGAGGTGTTCATTGCTAACAGGGGGTCAAAAAGAGATGCAAATCTGTAACGCTCTGCTTCGATGGCTAAGAACATCTCACTTCCTGGCGCCGAGAAATCCAGAACGAATTCCTTTGATTTTAGCTTTTCTAAATCCTCCATCGAAATTAACTGGTCGATATGAGTGTTGGAATAAATGGTTGCACCTATGATGTGAATACGGTCTCCGATTATGGCGACTTTCTTCACCTCCACGGGTTCATGCCAGAAAGGTCCTTCGATTACCGTTCCTTCCTCAATCATCGTTACCAACCCTCTCCTTTATACTCGCAAAAATCCTGTTATATTCCTCAATCAACCCCTCGTCTGCAAAACAGAAATAATAGTGTCCGAAATATTCGCTCATATTTATGCCGTCTTTCAATATCCCTAATCTCTCCCGGATTAATTCTCATTCTCCTCTGATAGCCTATTATTATAGCACCAATAAATAACCTTCAGGCGCATTGCTCGCTCTTATTCTCATCCTCCCCACGCTAAATCAATTTTTTGATGCTCCCTGCAATTGCCCTGCCAATCTTGTCGCCGTGCCTGGCGAAGCCTGAGCCCATGATTGAAAGAATAATTACATAAGCCACGACAAGCGAAACTAATAGCTCATAATTCCCCGTTCCCGGTCCGATTACCACAGCCAGCAGCACAATTGAAAACTCCCCCCTTGGCGTTGTGTATGCACCAACCCTTAACCCCGTTTCCAGCGAGCCGTGCAGTCGCTTCCCAATAAGTGCGCCACTGGCGAACTTTCCTAAGATGCTGATGGTGATGAGCGCGAGAAGTGCGAGGATAAAATATACCGAGGACAATGTTGCAAATTGGAATTGGAACAACATTCCAAAGGAGAAGAAGAAAATGGTGAGGAACAGGTGTTTAAATGAAATAGTGGTTTCGAAGAGCTTCTTGGAGGTTTTGACTCCGGAAAGCGCAGACCCGAGGAAAAATGCAACAATCACCTCAGAGATATGACAGTGTAGCGAAACACCTAAGAGATATGCAAGTGCCGAAAATCCGAATATCAGTGCAAAAATAAGCAGTATGGGTATTTCATCATCACGCTCAAACAGAGGTGAGATGTAGTTGCTCAGCCTTCTGATGAGAGTCAGGATGAATATAATGAGCAGCAAAGTCGTTGCTAAGCACACGGGAATCAAGGTGAGGCTACCTGACATAACCGAAGTAAGCACCACGAGCAGGATTGCCAGTATTATGTCCTCGAAGACCATCAGCCACACGATGGTCTCTGCTTCCGGGTATATCAGCCTCTTGTTCTCTATCAGTGAGGAGATGACAATTGCAGAACTGCTGATGTAAACTGCGGACGCGAGTATGAAAGCCTCTAACAGGCTCAAACCAATGAGGAGTCCCAGCGCAAATCCTGCGATGAAGTTCACACCGAAGTCCGTGCAACCCGCGAATAACCTCCCCGGCTCTTTTATGCCCTTGAAGCTGAACTCATATCCGATGTAGAACATCAGAAGGATTACACCGACCTTACCCAGCCACTGGATGAAGTCGTATGACGCTTCAGAAGATATTAAGTCGAAACCGCTCTTTCCGAGGATTATTCCTGCGATTATGTAAGCAGGAATTGCGGCTTGTCTCAGATATTTCGATGCCAGCCCAAGGACTAAGCAGGAGACCGTTACAACAGCTAAATCCACCAGAAAAATCATCTATCTAATCCTGTCCCAGAATCTCCCGCGCACATGCTCTTATTTGCTCTCGCTCACCTATCACCACTATCAGGTCTCCCTCCTCGAAGACCGTTTCCGGTGGCGGGCTGATGATGCTCCGTCCCCTTCTCGATAGAGCTATTACCGTGACGCCTGTCCTCTTCCGGATTGCCAATTCCTCAATGCTCTTTCCTACCATACCTTTTGCTACCGGACATATATGGATGTTTATTCTGAGGTCAGAAATATCGGAGAACGAGACCTCAACGTCCTCGCGCTCTACTGTGAGCACCGCTCCGGTCAGAACGCTTCCGACACGCCGTGCTTCTTCTGGGGTCAGCCTTGTAACCGAAGGCTTCTCAGCCCCTGCTTCTAAGACATACAGTTCTATCTCTCCGGTCGTTAAAAATATGACTGCTACTTTATCGCCTTTTGGACTTTCTATCTCATACTTCGTGCCTACCTCGGGAAGTTCAGAGATTCGCATTTATCACACCACACTTGTTTTTAAATATCATGAGCAAAGGATATATTTTTAAGTTAACAGCTTTTAGTGAAAAAGAGGAAAAGGATCAAGAATAAAAATGACGAAGAACACGATATACATAATTGACGTCACGAACAGGGACGGAGTGCAGACATCGAGATTAGGATTGGCGAAGTTAGAGAAGACGTTGCTGAACCTATACTTGGATGAGGCAGGCATCTTCCAGAGTGAGTTTGGTTTTCCAGTAACGAAACATGAAACGAACTATTTGAATGCTAATCTGGCGTTAGCAGAGATAGGGGCACTGAAACGCATTCGCCTCAGCGGGTGGTTGAGAGCAATAAAGGGAGATGTAGAAGAAGCTTTTCGACTGGTGCCGAAACTGAGACACGTTAATTTGAGTATATCCACTTCTGCTCAGATGATAAAGGGCAAATTCATGGGCAAATTTGGCTGGCAGGATATAATAATGGAGATGTGTGAGGCGGTTGATGCCGCGAGGGCACACGGTGCGGAGACTATTGGGGTGAATGCAGAAGATGCTTCGAGAACAGAACTTGAACGGCTGATAGAATTTGCCGAAGCAGCAAAACAGCACGGGGCAGACCGGATAAGATACTGTGACACGCTCGGTTATGACGACCCGTTCACCATCTATGAGCGAGTAAAAAAGCTTGCGGAAGCGGTGTGTATTCCCATCGAACTGCACTGCCATAATGATTTGGGGATGGCGGTTGCATGCTCAGTTGCAGGAGCAAAAGCAGCAATAGACGCGGGTGTTGACGCATACATAAACACCACGATTAACGGAATGGGAGAGCGAGCCGGCAATGCAGACCTGGTCGCAACAATACTTGCGATAAAGAAAGCGAGTGGTTTTGAAAACAAATACCAATTACAGGATATTGATTTAAGCCAAGCATGGAAGATATGCAAATACGCTTCTCTCTCTTTTAGAGTTCCTATACCAGTAAACCAGCCTGCGGTTGGTGATAACGCCTTTGCGCATGAGTCCGGAATACACGCCGATGGCACGTTGAAGGACAGCAGGAATTATGAACTGTACGATTATACCGAGGTCGGTAGGGGGCATATCGAACAGATTGAGACGGGCAGACTGATAACAACGGGCGAATATTCGGGAATAAAAGGGTTCAAGAACGTGGCAGGTAAGTATGAACTGAAATTTCGCGATGATGCAGAAGCTCGTAAGATATTGGAGCTCGTAAGGTATGCGAACGTGCACACGCAGAAGCCAGTGACTGAGGACGAGATGAGGTTCATTGCAAAATATCCTGAATATGCAAAGATGATTATGTCGGTGCAACCATGAACAACCATGCTCAATAAAGACCTGAACGTTTAACAAACACCAGGGTGCTCTTATGAGAACTGAAGTTATTTATCACTACAACTATTGTCTTATTATTTCACGTTTGCTTTCTTTATGAATTCAAGAAAATATGCATGCTATGGGTTCCTTAAGCAGCGGGAATAAGAATAATGGCAAAAGAAGCGATTATCGAAGCAGATGCAAAAGAAGTAGCGGATATATGGCAGGGTAGTAATAGAATATGAGAGACATGGGGCTTTTGAACACGTTTCTGGCTTCAATCATGCTAAGGAGCAGGTGATAGGATATATTGAGCAATTAGCACCCTCAGTTGAGGCTTATCAGAAATATTTTGGTGTCGTTTTAGATGGGACGAAGATAGGATTTGTCAGGTTCCGGAAGACCTGGCAGTCTGAGGGACCATATCCCGTAAATGAACAGACGATACTTACGTTTCTGGAGGCGCTGAGGGGATTAAGAAGGAAAGCACTCCGCGTAGAAGCGCTGAATAAAGACCTCGGTGCAGGAAGCGCAATAGCGAAGACACTCGTGAAGGTTCTTTATGAAACACTGAACAGCAATAAAGAGCGTAATAAAAGAGTGGAAGTGCTGTTTGACGATTGGAAACGTGTGTTTGGGCAGGTTTGTGGCTATTCGCCGGAGAAAATAAAAGGGTTAGAGAAAGCCTTATGGTTTAAGCCACGATGGAATAGATTACGAAGGACTTCTTTTCGCTGTCCATACTTATTATGCGCTTGTGATGAAGTTACTGGCGGCAGAAGTTGCAGTTTCTTCCGGCGACAGTTACCTTCAGTCATATTTGAAAAAGTTTGAAGAGGCTTATTACCGGGGGTATGAGGAGCTTAAGAATATCTTGCGGGACGTTGAGGAGGGTGACATATTCTCAAGTGCGATAGGGATAAAGAACTTTTTAGAGGGTGATTATTTCAGGTGGTACCTGGATGTGTGGGATGAGCAAATAGGAGAAGCAGTGAGCACACTTGCAAAAACACTCTCCGAATACGAGCCTGCGACACTGGAGCACGAGCCGGACGAGGCAAAGGATTTGCTTAAGTATAACGTGCCAAAACAAAAGATAAGGTCTTATGTACTGAGGTGGATTGATCGATTTAACAGCGAAGGGCTTGAAGGATTGAATCCAAGACCAAAATCAGGGCGTCCGAGAAAGTATACGC
>JAPDIG010000083.1 GCA_025966525.1 Candidatus Methanophagales archaeon
TTTTATTTCAAAATCTTCAAAACCTCTTTGGCAATGCTCGTTCATGCAGTTTCACGGCAAGGAGCAGGAACAATGCGGAATATACGAACAACGCTATGAAGTCAACGTAAATTGGGTAGTAGGCATAGCCCTGAATGGAGAATCTTGCCAAATCAGTAAAATAGGTCAACGGCGATAAAGAAGCCACCACAACGCCCCAACTCGGCATTTGTTCCACAGGGATAAAGATACCACTGATGAAGATTACGGGAAACTTCACAAACATGGAAAGCATCATGATGTTGGAGACCAAGCTCGTCGGGGGTGTGGAAAAGAGCAAGCCGAGAGATGAGAAGCAGAACGCAGAAAGGAGAACAGCAGTAGCCAATATGACCGGACTCTTCACGCCGACACCCAGTGCAACGCCCACAGCAACAGGAACTGCCGAGATGCACGCACCGAATATGAAAGAAGCAAGTATATCCCCTGCTATCAGGGTTCTCACCGTTACGGGGCATGAAATAAGCCGCTCAAGTGTCTTCATCTGTGTCTCCCACGGCATGATCATCGGCGAGACCGAGGTGGAAGTGAAAAATATGGTCATCGCTACCAATCCGGGTATGAGAAATGCCGCAGGTAATTTTCGCCCTATGTAAAAAGCGAGGAACAGGAAGAGGGGGAATAATACCCCGAATATGACCACCGGCCCTTTGAAATAATACATCAGGATGTCCTTTTTGGCTATCGCCCAGACCTTACTGCTCATTTGAGCCCCCTATAAGTTTCACGAAGACGTCCTCCAGAGAGGGAGATTGAACGTTTAAACTCAGTATCTTCAACCCGTTAAGCGTTGCAAACCCCACAATCGAGCGAATCACTTCGTGGGGCTCTGTAGTATAAATCCGGTAGTTATCTCCTACACGCTCTGGATGGAAATCCAACATACTCATATCTACCGCTTTGTCGAGCTTCACCTCGACTGCCAATGAGCCTCCTATCCTGGTTCGCAAATGCTCAGGGCTATCTACGGTAACCATTTTACCGTGGTTGATGATCCCAACGCGATCGCAGAACTCGCCCACTTCTTGCATATTGTGAGAAGTGAGGAAGACCGTCTTTTTCTCTTTCTGGAGCTCCTTTATCCTCTGTCTTATCACCCTCGCGCTCTGCACATCCAACCCGCTCGTGGGGTCGTCCAGAAAGAGAATTTCAGGGTCGCTCACTAGCGCCATGCTGAGCATAAGCCTCTGCTCCATCCCCTTTGAGAAGCTCTTTACCTTGCTCGACCGCCGCTCATAAATCCCGAATTCCTTGAGCAGTGTTGTCGCTCTCCGCTCCCCTTCGCGTCGTGGTATGTTGTAAAGCGAAGCGATGAGCATCATGTTCCTCCACGCCGTCAGGTCAAGATAGGCATTCGCCGTCTCAGGTACAACTCCCAGTACTTCCTTCACTTTTTGCGTATCGCTCACGATGTCGCGCCCCATCACTCTTGCCTCTCCGGAATCAGGCTTTATCACGCCTGTGAGCATTCTTACGGTAGTCGTCTTACCGGCTCCGTTAGGGCCGAGGAAGCCGAAGATTTCGCCACGATGCACGCTAAATGAGACACTATCAACCGCTTTAATTCCGTTAAAACTCTTGCTCATGCCCTTAACTTCTATCGCTTCCATCTCTACTCTCCACCAGGTCTATCACGATTCGCCTGGATCTTAATCTCCAGACTTTTTCAGGAGCCCCTCCTCCTTCATCCTTGTATCCAGCAACCTCTATTACACCCGCCTTCTTCAGTTCCGAGAGATGATAATACAGGCAGGGAGCAGTCGTTTCTTCATCATTCTCCCGTAAGCATTCATGTATTTCCTTCGTGCTCTTTGCACCTTCGCCAATGCAGTCTATAATCAACCACCTTGCGGGGCAATGAAGAGCCCTCATAAGACTTCTTAATCTCTTACCCCGTCCCTCTTCGCCCACGCACTCTCCAACCATACACATGTTTATCACTTTTATATTACAATTTTTTATTTAAATATTTAAATATAAATTTTGATGATGCGGTTGTGAGGATAGCTCTTGCTCGTCATATAACGAGCTCATCGCTGAGGGACTGTCTTAAAGACTTGATAGAAAGCGACAGCAGCTCTTCTTTTAATTGTTTTGTCCCCTGTAATCCACCCTGCGATCAGGGGGTGTGCAGACATATATGATTACAGCAAGAGCGATGGTCTTCAAGGGCACTTCTATGTCAGAGACGCCGATAAGGAATGTAGCCAGCGGAGCAAATAGGAAAACCATTGTCAGAGAGTTTATTGCAGTCATTACAAGCGTATGTCCCATGTTCCCTTCAGCTAAGTAGCTCCACACCAGGACCATAGCAGTGCATGGAGCCACGCTTAAAGATAGCCATGCGAAAAAAGCCATTGTGAATGGGTATATCATGGCAAACAGGCAGATAGCAATGGGGATAGAGATATGAACCACTTCCAATATTGCCAGAAGTTCAGAGGTGAGATATTTCTCCCGGGTTCCATTTTTGCCGTTGTATCGGGTAGCTCCGAGGTTACTATGAACCCCCTCACAGAACCGGACTTGATGTCTCCCCTCATCCGGCTCTTCAGAAGCATATTCTCCACCTTTGAATAGGGTATAAGTCGAATGATATATCTTCGACCTTGTCAATGGATTAAATGAAAGAAAACGATAGCGGCTTTATTAATTTCTATTCACTATCCGCAATATCTCCTCTCCATAATCTTCTATCTTCTTTCTACCAACCCCTTTAATCGTCTCCAACTCCTCCCTTGTCTTCGGCAATTGATTCGCAATGCCAATTAAAGTGCTATCATGAAAGACACAATAAGCCGGGATACCCTTCTCAGAAGCAATATCTCTTCGCCACTTCTTCAGCTCCCCAAGCATGCCCAGATTCGCGGATTCCTGTACCACCTCTTTCTTTACTGGTAACCGCAAATGTATAGGTGTTCTCTCTTCCAACGCCTTCTCTGCTAGCCCTGAAACGTACAGCAGGGGTCTTGGGAAATTCGAGCTGCCTTGCTTTTTTACCAAATACCCTTCCTCTATTAACTGGTCAATAATTCCTTTTGCTTCATCTGCGGTATATCCTTTTAAGATACCGTAATACGAGGATTCTTGTAGTTTTTGATTTATTATCCGCTTTGATTTTGACCCAATCAATATATCTGCTAAGAATGCCCTGCCGGCATGAAAATCGAGATTTTTTACCAGCTCAAGAATATCGAATGCAATTCGGGTACTTTCACCCATTGTTTCTTTTCCTTCGTTATTGGTGTCTTCAATTACCTCTTCATCCACAAATTCAATACCCTCGCTCATCGGATTCAATAACGGATTGCAAACGCTACATGCATTGCACATCCCGTTGTAATCTTCACCAAAATAATTCAAAATGAACTTCCTCTTGCACTCCTCGCTCTCCACATATTCAACCACGCTGTCAATCTTTTTCATGCCGCTCTCTTCCAATCGAAAAAAGATTTCAAGTAGTTCAATCGTGTCAACATCTTTTATATTGGGATTGACTTTGACAGGCGTGCAAAAGTCCCTCTCTTCAAGTTCTATTACCCCATCAATTTTCAACTCACGTAATATATTGTTTATCCTCGGAACAGACATCTGAACAGACCTGCTCAGCAACTCCAAATCCATCCATCTATTTAAATTCTCCCTAAAATATGCATTCCTGATTAGCTTCTCTGCTTCTTGCTGGTATTTTACCGATTTTACGTCACTATTCAGCATTTTTACCGATGCACGCCTGAAAATCCGGAAATACGTTTTTATCGCACCCATCCGCTCAAGATGATGCAAAACTATCCTAATAGGAACCTCGTCCAGCTTCAAATCGTTTGCTACCCTCTTCACATTCACGTAAATTAATCTCCCTATCGCTCCTCTCAACAAATCGAGCACCGCTTTTATTTGCTTGCGAGAAGGTGTAGTGTACTGAATCAATTTTCGCAGCCGGATTTCATCCGTTTTGGAATAAAGCAAGAAGCAATACGCGGTCTTTCCATCCCTTCCAGCACGACCCACCTCCTGGTAATAGTTCTCAACAGATTTTGGCAGATTGTAATGGATTATTGCCCTTATGTCCTCTTTATCAATGCCCATCCCAAAGGCATTTGTAGCCACCACGATTCGCGTCCGCCCGCTTATGAAATCATTTTGTATCTTCCTTCTTTCTTCCTTATCCCTTATTTGACCGTGATAATACGATGCACTCAATCCTTCCGTGGCTAAATACCTGGCAAGGTCCTCTGCGGTTCTTGTGAAATTGACGTACACGATGGCAGAGCCTGTGAGCTTTTCCAAAAGTCCTTTCAAGATTTTTTCCTTTCCTTGATTACTTTTCAAGCGGATTACAGAATATAACAGGTTCTTTCTGTCAAAACTGGCTTTAAACACATCGCATTTTATTCCCAATTGTTTCTGCACATCCACTTCGACTGTTTTAGTGGCTGTGGCAGTCAATCCAAGTACAGGCGGAGCTGGATTGTTTAATGCCCTTATCATCCTTCGCAGTTGTAAATAGTCAGGTCTGAAGTTATGACCCCAGATAGAAATGCAATGTACCTCATCAATCGCGATTAAACTGATATTACACGACTTCAATACACTCATCAATTTATTATCTACAAATGTTTCAGGTGCAACATACAGCATCTTCAATTTCGATTCTTTCAATAGCTCGTATATGCGTTCTTTTGTGCTCTGGTCAAGCATGGAATTGATATACGCCACGTCAAGAATTCCTCTCTTCTTTAGCCCGTCCACCTGGTCTTTCATCAATGCGATTAACGGGCTTACAACAACTGTCAACCCGTCAAATATCAATGCAGGTATTTGAAAACAAAGCGATTTCCCGGCACCCGTAGGTAGAATAGCAAGCGTGTTCTTCCCGGCTAAGACATTCTCAATTATCTCTTCTTGATTTGAGCGAAAAGAGCTATGATTGAAGACGGTGTTTAATATTGTTTTGGGGTCTTTTGAAGTGTTAGCATCTATCTTTATCTCGCTCATCGTGCTTTTAAATTGCTTGTCTCAAATTAAAATTTAAACAATATAAAAATATGAAGAAAATTAGCTAG
>JAPDIG010000084.1 GCA_025966525.1 Candidatus Methanophagales archaeon
GTCGTATGAGGATAAATCCACTGCCTGCGGCGGTAATTTCTCACTTGAGAAGAATGCCGACTACACGTCAAAACCATCTACGTCTATCACAACTGATCTCCAAGGCGATAGCACTGTGGTTGTGGAAGGACAATTCAGAGGGGAAAAAGACAACACAAGTCTTCTTTATAACGATAAAATGATTGGCTCAAACGGGACTACGGAGCTCGAGAAGGATGTCGATGCGAGCATGACAAAGATCGATGCAGATAAAAGCATTGGCTATGAGTCAGGTAATATGGGCTCGTTAAGCCACGATGAGCAGGTAAGCATGCAATATTCATCTAAGACGAAATGCAGGGATGTGAATGCTCACAGTATGACAGTGGCATCCAACGCTACAATAGAAACCGAAGCAAAGAGTACCAGCAGAACCTTGCACTACGGAATAGATACAGAAGGTAAAGGTAGTCTATCGGCTGATGTGGACGCGTTTATCATGGAGGGGCAGAGTGACATATCATATAAAGGCAAGTCTAATGCATACGGTGGTAATTTCACGCTCGCAAAGGAGGTAGGTTACAGGACAGGACACTATGTATCTATCACAACTGATCTTCAAGGTGATAGCACTGTAGTAGAGGATGGACAATTAGGGTGGAGGAGTGGCACTGCCAATCTCAAATATGATACGGAACTGATTGGCACAAACGGGGCTACGGAACTCAGTAAGGATTTCGATGTGGACACTGGCACTGCGCCAAATCTCAACGTGACGAAGAACATTGGTTATAAATCTGGAGATCTGGGTTCGTTAAGCCAGTCTGAGCATGTAGGCATGTGTTATTCAAATGTGAGTGTGAATGCTTATGGTAAGGTGGTCGCGACTAACGCAACGACAGAAACAGAAGCAGAGATTGCTGGAAAAAGCTTGCACTATGGAATAGATGCGGAAGGTAATGGTTCCGTGTCGGCAGGTGTAGACGCGTCTGCCATGAATGGACGTACTGACATGACGTGTAGGGATGCGTCAAATGCATACGGCGGCAATTTCACGTTCCAGAAGGAGATAGGGTACAATAAACCGCCATAGGGGTAGCGAAAAAATTGGATATAGATATATATAAAATAAACGAAGAATAGCTTATGTGTAATCTAAGATTATAAACCGAGAAGGAGAAGATGAAAAAAGAAAAAGAAGAAATAAAATTGGGTTTTGTCGTCTCTGAGTTTCACCGCGACATCACCTATCAGATGGAGATACTGGGGAAAGAACATGCGGCGTTTCTTGGTGCGAAAGTTGTTCGTACTTTATATACGCCTGGGACTTTTGACATGCCGCTTGCAGTGAAGAAAATGCTGAACGATGAGGAAGTTGACGCCGTGGTTACTCTTGGGTGCATAATAGAAGGAGCAACAGAGCATGACAAAATGATCGCATCGCAGTTAACGAGAAAGATAATGGACCTTTCGCTGGAGCACGAAAAGCCGGTGACTTTGGGCGTCTCGGGACCGGGTATGACGAGATTAGAAGCGCAGGAACGTGTGGATTATGCAAAAAGAGCAGTAGAAGCCGCGGTGAAGATGGTGAAGCGTTTAGCGGATTAGCTAAATAAACCTTGCAGGTATCTTCTGATTTCTTATCAAATCTTCAATGCTCTCTCTCGACCTTATCAAATCTACCTGCCCATCGCAAACCAATACTTCCGCACATCTCGGTCGTCCGTTATATTGCGAACTCATCGAGAAGCCGTAAGCACCAGCATCTAATATCGCGACCAAGTCGCCTCTCTCTACTTCCGGAAGCATTCTATCCTTCGCTATTACATCTCCCGATTCGCATATAGGTCCAACAACGGTGTATAACTCCGAATCGCGTTCATTTATCTTGTTCGCTACCAATACTTCGTGATATGCATCATACATCACAGGTCTTATCAGCAAATTAAAACCGGCATCTATCGCCACGAAATTTTTGTGTGCTCGCTTGACCGCATTTACGCGGCTAAGCAATATTGTAGTGGCACCTACGATAGACCTGCCCGGTTCGAGCACGAGTTTTAAATTTATACCAAAATCATGCATTTTTTTTTCAAAGACAGGCAATATTGCTTCTGCGAGTTCTTTTGGTGTGGGTGCTATCTCTTTTTCCTCCTGCGTGTATCCTATTCCAAGTCCTCCACCGAGGTCCACAAATTCGAGTTCTATGCCGTTCTCGTGCAGTTTCCCTACGAGGAGCATCATCTTTTCCGTTGCCTCGCTAAACACGCTTAAGTCCAATATTTGCGAACCTATGTGGCAATGCAAGCCAGAAAGTGCGATATTCGGCAGCTTTTTCGCTTCTTCACACACTGGAATCACGGCATAAAAAGGAATCCCAAATTTCGATTCTTTCAAACCAGTTGCTATCTTTGGATGCACTCTCGGCGACACATCGGGATTCACGCGTATTGCAATTTCTACCTCTTTTCGCTCCTCGGTTGCTACGGCAGATAAAGCTTTCAGTTCGTCAAGTGAATCCACAGATACTTTTACATCAGATTCTACTGCATCTCTTAGGTCTTCCTCGCTTTTCGAATTTCCGTTGAATAAAATCTTCTCCGTAGGTATGCCAGCGGTCTTCGCGAGCTCGAGTTCACCGGCAGAGAAGACGTCGGCACCCGCATCTTCGTTCGCTAATATTTTCAACAGGGTAAGATTCCCGTTTGCTTTTACCGCATAATATATGTCAGTATCAGCCGTTTCAAAAGCTTCTTTATAGCCCCTGAAATTTGCTCTCAACTTATTCTCATCTGTTACGTAAAGTGGTGTGCCATAGCTCTCCACCAGTTCTACTACGTCCACGCCCCCGAAGAAGAAGTGATTGCTTCCTTCTTTTGTCATGTTTCCACCGTATTTTTATATGCTAATACTATTTCTTTTGTTTCGATAAATCTTTTCCTTATAATCTAAGAATAGATTTATGCGAAAGGTAATAAGAGACCCCATACACGGATACATAGAAATAGACGAGCTTGCAATTGCGATAATAGACACTGTGGAGATGCAGAGGCTGAGGAGAATAACTCAGCTTGGCTTCTCTTACCTCGTTTATCCCGGTGCAACCCATACGAGGTTTGAGCATTCACTCGGCACTTATCACCTGATGAACGTTTTACTTGACACACTAAAAGTAGCAAAAGAAGAAGCGAAAGAGCTTATTGTCGCTTCTTTGATCCATGACATCGGACACGGTCCTTACTCGCATGTGATAGAGCCGGTGATAAAAAAGTACACAGGGAAAAGCCATGAAGATATAGAAGATATAATCTTCAATCCAGAGGCAAAACCCTCTAAAACGATTGCAGAAGTCTTAGAAGTACACCGTTTGGATAAGGTAAAGATAATGGGGTATATAAAAGGAGAAAGGACCGAATATAGGGCTGACCGCGATTTTTCAAGGATTTTAAACGGCGAAATAGACGTGGACAGGATGGATTATTTAGTCCGGGATTCGTATTATACCGGTGTGGCATACGGCGTGGTTGACAATATAAGACTTATTCAGGGACTGGGTTTCTTCGATGGGAGTCTTGTTATCACGGAAAAAGGGATACTACCAGCGGAATATTTGCTTTTTTCTCGATTTCTAATGTATCCTACGGTTTATTATCATCATACGAGCAGAATAGCACAGTTGATGTTTTCGAAAGCAGTGGAGGATTTTATCGAATCGTCTAAGGAGCATCCGCGGCAATGTGCATTAGTAATAAGAAAAATGGATGATTCCGAAATAAATATTGCACTGAGGAATGCGAAGGGCTATCCAAAAGAGATGATTACAATGATAAATGAGCGAAGATTATTCAAACGCGCGGTATATACGGGTGTAAATGAACTGGACGAAAGCGTAGCAGCGGAATTAAGCGATGAGAAGCGAAGAAGGGAGATAGAAGTGGAAATAAGTAAAAGAGTGGGTATGGATGAAAACTATGTCATATTAGATTTTCAAGGAAAAAATGGAGAGGAGTTAAAAGAAAGCGCGGCGAAAGTTGTTGTTGATAAGCCCTTACGGGGTCGTAGGCAGAGCGAACGAGAATTGAGGAGTTTACGTGAAGTTTCTTCGCTCGTATCAATGCTCAGCCGAGCATACCAGGAAAATTATAAAGTGGGGGTCTATACGCCTGAGAAGTATAGAGGAGAGGTGGAGAAAGCTGCGAGGAAGGTCCTATGGCGGTAATGAATTTACAAGAAATGAGTGTTCCGGGCTGCGACTATAAAATAGTAAATTGCAGAGGAAATAAAAGCTAGCAAGGACCCGGAGGCAACAGGAAGACTAATTATCAGATTGCCCTCCTTCCTCCTTTCCAAACAATTCCTCAATCGGCTTCGTCCCATACTCCTTTATCTTTACGTTTATCTGCGATATCTCCGCTGATATTTCGTTACCTCGGACCGACTTCCTTCTCCTTTTACCCCTCTCTTTTGGTCTGTAACCAGGAGGAGAAGTAATTAAAATCCGTTTTCTCGCAGTTCCCGACACATCTTTACGCATCGGCATACCTTCTTTATCCGAACCGCCTGTTATTTCCAGTACATATCCACCCAAGCCTAAAATATCCGCATCCACGATATCGCCTATTCGTTTACCAATGAACAAGGCACTTGCTTCCGTATCCTTGCCTTCTATTTTATACGCATTTCCTGTTTTCGGATCGCTTATTACTACTTGCATTTTGTTCTTTCTTCTCCTTTATTTTATATTATATTCTGTCATTTTCTCTTCCTTATAATCTCTATTTTGTCATAACATATATTTATATACACGTATTGCCTAAGGGTTGAGTTTTATGCAGAAGGGGGACACTCTTGTAGGTGAAGGGAGTGTCAGAAATGAACAAAAAGTTATTAATATGCAGAGGGATAAAAGCGAAATATCAAGTGATAACAGAGGCGGGGAAAAGGGGCAATCGAGAAAATACACGCCTGAAACAAAACGTCCTTTGTGTTGAACAAAAACTCAAAGAATGAGATATATTTGTCCAAATTTTATCTCGTGTTTCAGAATGTCAATGAATCCGT
>JAPDIG010000085.1 GCA_025966525.1 Candidatus Methanophagales archaeon
CGATTTTAGGTTACCCCTTTGGGTTACGAAAAGGAAAAAACCGAAAGGACTTTATAATTAGAGGACTAAAAAAATAAGGATACAAATTTGTCGGGACGATTTTGAGATGTAAAATTATATGAAAACCGAAAAGCTTATATACATATAATCCCAACATATGTTGTTACTATGTGTTCGATACAGGTGGTAATAGCATACGCCTTTGAGAAGGGCGATGGAGGCGCCGCGGGTGGGGGTTAAACGAAGAGATAGTAGAAATGGATGCGATAAGAATAACAGAAGTGGTAAAGGAGTTGATGAAACTGCTTCAGAATATGTCTGAGTGTGGGGAAGGTTATGATGGTAAAATAGTGGGAAGGGTAGAATCAGAAGTGAACGAACTGAAAGAACAGTTAGGGTCGTGGTTTATAGATGATTTTGTGATTTTTCAGGCTTCATAGTAACCCTTTCCTTTTAGAAACGCGTTTGCGGGAAAGAAAAATAATGATTGAAAGGTCGTTGGAAGCGATAGCGGAAAGCGATAAGGGAGCCGAGGGGGGGAGGATAATTATAACTAAAAAAATCATCGTATGGCTCGCAATAATAATCATGGTGTGTTTCTGGCTTACAACCGTGCCAGGTTCGGACCTGCTGGAAATGGCAGTTCTTCCCGGGGTTCCCGGGAAGGATAAGCAGATAATTACCACTTTCAAACTGAACAATCCAACTTCTGAAGCGACTACTGTTGATTACACCCTCTATGTCGATGAGGAGCTTATGCTGAGCGGAGCTTCGACCATCGCTCCACAGTCAAGAAAAAAAATACCAGTATGCGTGATCTCCATGTTTCTTATTGTGCTCCTCATCTTTCTCGAGTTGTCTGAACCTCTCATGGATGAGCGCATCCACGTTGTGCTCGGAGGACTCAGAGTAAGGTTTAACACGCTGACCTCGATACTGTTCATCATCTTCATGGGCATTGTTTACACGAAAATAGTGATAATCCTCGCATCGTAAGCGTGGTTATGCAAAAGAAAAGTAAGGATAATATGAGAACTCCAAATCCGAATTCGATGAAATTGAAAGCCCTGTATATAGTATCGCTGCTCTTGTTAGGAGTTTTTGCTCTGCGGAATCCCTTGCACTCGTGCTAATCTGCATTCCGATTGCTTCTTCTCTTCTCTGGTTCTTCTTAAACCAGGCGTATCTACTTCCTTGTGTTTATGCCGCTATTATGGGAATTTGTTTCTATCACGTCCATCATAAGAAGCTCGGTTTTGAAGAACTGAGGTTAAAAAGCAATGGAGCTGTTGTTTAGAGGAGTGATACAGCGTGACTTGATACATGCTTTTGGACCAGCAGCAGGGCTCGTCTTAGCAAGTTCTGTATTCTGCGCGATGCATATCGTGGGGCGTTCTATCTCTGAACCTGCACTTGTTTTTTTTCATGGGTATAATTTTTGGTTATCTGTACTCTGGGTGAGTCGTGTCCTACATGCGAAAGAAGAATGATGGAAGAGGGTTGTACATTTCAAACCCTGCAAATCTCATATTCCAGCTCGCCCAGACCTAATCTATGCGCTTCTCGCACCTGAACTGTAGGGTCGCCTTCGAACAGGTGTTTGCCTATCATATCTATGGTAGCCATATCTACGGCAACAATGTCCTTAGAAGCTAAAACGCCTATATCAGAACACATATATTCCGGCGCAAATTCAGCACAATCGCAAAACGGCGTGATATCAATAAGGAAATTAACAAAGATAAATTTATGATACGGAAGGTTAGTAAGAACGACGTAAGCGACTTCTGAGAGGCGTTTTTGTAAATCCGGAGACATCCCCTCGGCTGATTTTAAAGCACCCGTTTCGCATACCGCAATACAGGAACCACAACCTATACAGTTTTCACGGATTATTTCATGGTCTTCACTAATCGCATCGTGTTTACACGCTTCTCTACACTTATCGCACTGATTACATAAATTTATATCACGCACTGGCTGTGTCACTTCATGCTGATACTTTTTTGTTTTTTTGGTCACGCAGCCCATTGCAACATTTTTTATCGCGCCGCCGAAAGAAGAAGCGCCATGACCCGTGGCATGCGAAATAACAAGCATTGCATCACTGTCGTATATGCTCTTCGCTATTTCTATTTTTTCCGTCACTTGCACACCGTCATCTTTTAGACCATCTGCTATAATCACGGGACAGCCGAGATAAGAAGGAAGGAACCCATGCGCAAATGCTGTTCGGTAATAGTCCATCGCGGTATATCTTCCTGCCTTATATATGGTCGTGGTATCGGTAACGAAAGGGTCTCCGCCGTGTTTCTTCACTACTGCTACTATTTTCTGCACATAAAGTGGTTTTACGAAGGTCTTGTTATTTCGCTCTCCCATATGCATCTTCAGAGCAGTAACCTCTTTTAAATCGCCAACCCCGACCTTTTCCAGTAATGCTTCAAGTTTCTCTACCATGGAATCTTTTGCGTCTGTGAAGTATACCTCGCTCATACTCATTGCCTATCTTCTTTTAAATAGGATAACTTTTTCTGTTTTTTAAATTAAAAAAGAAAACCTCTGCCAACGTAATGACAACGAGGATAGGCGTGATTGCGATACAGGGCGATGTGGAGGAGCACGTCATCGCATTGGAGAAGACTTTAGTAGAGAGGCGAGAGAAAGGAGAAGTGGTGAAGATAAAGCATCAAGGAATAGTGGACTCATGCGATGCCATTGTTATTCCAGGAGGGGAAAGCACAACAATAGGCAGGCTAATGGAGCGAGAAGGTATCTTTCAAGAGCTAAAAGAAGCAGCAGAAGAAGAAAAGCCGATTTGGGGCACCTGTGCAGGGATGGTATTACTTGCGAAAGAAGGAGATGAAGAAGTCGCAAAGACCGGGCAGCCACTGCTCGGTTTAATGGATGTAAAAGTAAAGAGAAACGCATTCGGCAGGCAAAGAGAATCCTTTGAGGTATTGTTAAAGATGAGCATTTTTGACGGGTACTTTCATGCAGTCTTTATTAGAGCACCTGCAATAACTTATGCAACAGATTCGGTAGAGGTGTTAGCCACGCTAAATGGGCAGATAGTAGCCGCAAAACAAAAGAATATATTAGCGCTCTCTTTTCATCCAGAACTTACCGTAGACCGAAGGATACATCATTATTTCCTCGATTTAGGATAACCAAGAATGAAATTCAAAACAGGTCTTTTTGATATGGATGGCACCTTAATTGACTCATCTGCTGCGATTTTGAGTTCGGTTAAGGAAGCAGCAAGAATAATGGGCTTGAGAATTCCAACAGATACGGAGATAAAAGCGATAATCCATCTGCCAAGTCAGCTCTCTTTCAGGGTTTTATACCCCGACAAAGACCCGGCTGAGTTTGATTCGGTCTTTATCGGGCTTATGAGGAGCAAATTTAGAAATATGATAAAAGAAGTCCCGAATGCGAAACAGACCCTTGAATCGATAAGAGAAAAAGGGCTAAAAATTGGGATAGTGACTACAAAGGATAGAGCATCAGCAGAGGAAGCGATAAGGAATTTTCAGTTCCCTTATGATGTTCTGCTCACCGCTGAGGGTACCGCTCGAACAAGACCAGACCCTGAACCTTTGCTTAAGGCGATGGAATTACTCAATTCTTCCTCTTCCCAAACTTTCTATTGTGGCGATACGCCGCAGGATATAGTTCAGGGAAGAAGAGCAGGTGTAATAACAATTGGATTAACTACCGGTCTGTACTCAAAGGAGGAACTGGAGAAGGAAAGACCCGATTTCGTCTTTGATAAACTCGATGCGGTGTTGAGGATATTGTGATATAATATCAAAAGGAAGAAGAAAGGATTCATACGAAAGGCAAGTTGAAAAGGTGGGAAATATATGCGGTAAGGTTAATTAATTAAAAATAGCAGAAAGATGAATGAAGCATGAATGCCACAGATATTTTCTTTAATAACGGACAATTGAACTGGGATGCCATTAGCACAATAAGCAATAGTATTCTTGTTGCTGCTCTGGTTTACATAACTTGGCGGTACGCTCGGCAAGTTAAAGAACAAACGATATTAATGAAAAAAGACATGATGAGAAATAAGATTTTAGAGGAAATCCAGGATGTTCTGACTCCTACAATATACCGTTTAGAGAAAGAAATTGAAGCAATCGAAAAGAACGAAATATTTTGGTACAAAAGTGGGGAAGGAGGGAGATTTGACGAACTCTCCAAAATTTATGGTAACAGCGGTGCTTTTAAGGACGTATTTAGAAAATTTCCGGATTTGGAAGAGATGTTTCGTTCGCACGATAATTTATTCTGCGAATTAAACGACCGTTATACTGAAATTGAAAGAGAAATTAGAACTCCAGAACTCAAAGAACGTCTAAAAAATCTTGTGAATATGTTTAACCAATCGCGAGAAGAAGCTTATAAATTACAATGGAATCCTGACTTAGAAAGGATTTTTGGGAATTATGTTATTAATAAATGGAACCCAAAGAGAAGTCTAAATACCATCGAACCACGTATCGATTTTTGGGAGGAATATAAAGACGAATTACTTGATTTTAGAACTACACCACGTGTTGAAGAACTCGATAAAGAAATCGAGAACCGATTAAACCAGCTAAAAGAATTAGATAGCGATCTTTTAGAAAAGATCGAAGAAAAAAGA
>JAPDIG010000086.1 GCA_025966525.1 Candidatus Methanophagales archaeon
GAATATTGTGGCATTGGTCAACGTGGTAATTATTAGAATACCGAACCCAAGAAGAAGACTTGATTTTATCCCTTCTTTAGCTATACCGAAATCGCTTAATTTGTGTCTTCTCAATCTTATGATTATTAGACCGGGAAGCAGAAACAAGACCACTTTTGCGAAAAAGTAAAAATACCACATAAAAAGACTTGGTGGTAAAATACTCATAAATATTCCGTAAAAAAGAGTTGCAGGAAGAGCCATCAGTAGCATATCGAAATACGGCTGAAATCTCTTTTGTTTGACCAAGCCGTACACTATTAAGATAATTGCGGGAATTATTTGAAGTGCTACTGCTATCCTAATCATCTCTTTTAACACTATTTTCGGGAGAACTTTTTCGTCTATAAATCCTTAAGCTTACAATGTTATTCGTTTTATAAAAACCTCTTTTTCTATTTCACCAGACCCTGTAATTCCTGAATTCACTACTCGCAACTAACATTCTTTTCGGTCTTTCGGACAAAAGGAAACCATACGAAAGGATGCAGCGAGTGCTTGGCGCCCGGACTCAGAGCCGTCATATTTAAAGCCAAGCAGCTTTGGCAGGTTGCGGGCAGCAAACGGATGACGGTGTTCATAATCGGAGAATTCGGTATAGACCTCATCGTGAGTAAGAAAGCGCTGGGTGGGAGCGTAGCGGTCACGCCCTATCCGGATTTCTATTGCCGGGTTTGCCTGGATATTGCGATACCAGTCTGCGTTTTCACCATATGCAGCGACTACAATGCATTCGCCGGTGTTCTGGTCGTAGCGAATCACTTCGAGCACGGTATGTCGAATTTTGCCAGTCTTGCGACCCTTGTGAGTCAGCAAGAGAAAACGATGACCGAGCAGCCAGCTTAGACACAGACGATAGATATACACTGGCAACTTAAACATCAGCCAGAGCAAGCCTCTGGGATTCGATTGGCGTGAATTCCAGCGTATTATCATTTCTTTAAATTCAAAGTATATTTATCGAGTTTTGGTTTGAAGAATTTCCCAGCTTCTATTTATGGAGCTAATTTTGTTGCTATTATGTCTGTGATAGCCCCGTATGCTATTCCAAATGCCATCAATGTTAAACCACCCATACCTGCGGGTATTGCCATTGCGGTGCTTACAACCGCGCCGAGGATCGCGCCTCTTATTACTGAATATACTTTTATGGTATCGGCAATTCCGATTACAAACCCGATTAAAGCTCTGTTGTACACTATTGCCGCTAACATCAGTATCCCGAACTGCCCGGGAAATTTCAACACGGTGCCGTACGCACAGAACAACCCACAAAGAGTCCCTATTATGGTTGCTATCACGACTCTCTTCGTATTCATTTTTATTCTCCTCCTCTCTCTATTCTATTTTTACCTCCTGACTTTTAGATACGCGTATCTATATAAAATACTTTGCGTATTTTTATCTCTTTAATTTTGGTATTCCTATTCTTATATATTCTGGTGTCTTATTCATATATTCACGATAGGCATCGCCATACTTCTCGAGGCAGAAACGTTCTTCGGAACTCGCGAAACTAAGCAATGAAGATACTGCGGATTTCGTGAATAACGATACAGCCCCCTTAGTAACGGGTTCATCAGGTGGAGTGGTAGCAAAATTCACCGTAACTATTGTGTACATAATTAGTCCTGATAAACCAATAGGAAGACCTATGTAAAACCACATCGTCCCTAATTTTAACGGTAAGAAAACAGAGTATATTAAAGCGAGATAATAAATCAGTCCCAGGAAAGTGACAATCTTCTTCCGGATGTTTTTATGCGGAGTAGCGGCACTGCTTTTTATGAGCAGCCCTTTTGATCCCAATAAAATAATACACAATAATTGATGATAGAACATGAAAATCCAGGCATTCCATAAACCTATTTCGAAAGCTGGTGTGAGCAACATGATTTTTCCCCTTTTTTCATTGCGAGTTCGTCATATTATTCTAAAGATTTTTCTAATTTCTCGTAAACCTCTTTATTATCAGAATTTCTCATCCCATATTTGCGGTGAAAATTCACAAAAATCTCTAAATTAAAATCTTTGTCCACCTTTACATCTTTTCCAGTAAAGGTCATGTTCCGTTCGTTCAATTCTAAAAAACCCTTCATATCTGTGTAAAGGTTTCATAAATGATGTATGTGCCTTTATCCAGTCCCAAAAACTTCTGCTTTTTATATTCTCTTCATACGCCATTAACGTATTTTCCCATTTCATTTTTACAAATCATTTCAGACTTTCTCTACCTTACACAACAACGATTTTAGCCCGGTAGATCCAGTGACAGGGTCGCAAACTTTATGGTCAGTTAAGACGTTACAATTACTCTCCTTAAATCCATGATAGAGATGAACGACTCGTGGATCAATGCGATCTGTTACTTTTGCCATACACTTGATTCTACCTCTTGGCGATTCAACGCTTACGATATCACTATCCACGATACCAAGTTTTGCTGCTGTCTCGGGATTGATTTCCAATAGATTCTCGGGAAATTGCTCGTACAGCTCGGGAATGTTACGCATCATGGAGTGAGTGTACATCTCCAATTTCGTCCCTGTTGTTAATATGAGCGGGTATTCTTTGGCTATATCAGGTCGTGAAACAGGGCTTTCATCTGGCTCCCTATACACCGGTAGGGGATCATAACCCAGCTTTTCCAATCGCTTTGAATAAAGCTCTACTTTCTTGGATGGTGTTAAAAACCCTCCTAAAAATCCTTCATATTTTCTGTACATCTCGGGATAGTTCTTAAATTTCGTCATTTTGAGTATGCTCCGCAAAATGCCGCCAAAAAATCCACTGAATTTTTTGTACATTAGAGGAGGAAGAGCGATAGTTATTCCTTCCGGATGAGCCCTCAACTTCTCACAGGTGATACCAAGCGGCTCTAACTCGTAGTCAATAGCTTCTTCTTCACTTCTCCATGGGAAGTATTCGGCGTAACCCAGCTTTTTACCGAGTTCACAAATTATCTTCCAGTCTGACCAGGATTCGTATAGGGGTTCAACAACTTTTGGACTGAGTACGATTCGTGAGCGTGCATTCCAGCTATGGTCAGCATGTGTGCTGTAAGTCGCATAGCGGGTCTTTTCAAGGAAGGTGCAAGCCGGAAGAACGATATCCGCGATTTCGGCGGTTGGCGTCATGAATATGTCAGCGACTGCGAGGAAGTCAAGCTTTTTCAGTGCCTCTTCAACCACATTCGAGTTTGCACAGGTTACTGCCGGATTTGCAGCCATCACAAACATCGCTTTAATGGGATATGGTTTGCTATGGATAATAGCATCCCATAAAGCGGGTGTGGCAGCCGTGGGAAACATATGTAAAATCCTGGAGATGAGGCATCTGTCCACTCCTATCTTCTTTTTTAGGGCTTCGAGTGGTAACTTCTCACCAAGGCTTATGTCATTCAGCCCCATCAACACCGGTAACGCAATGATGTTCCCGCCTTTTACGTCCAGATTACCTGTTATAGCCATCAGTATGTTGATAGCGCGGATGGCGCAGGATGCGTTGGTATGCTGGTCGAGGGCATTTCTGGGACTGATGCATGCTGGTTTTGTAGTGGCATACATCCGGGCGATCTCTCTGATGGTCTCGGCAGATACCCATGTTATCTCCTCTACTTTTTCTGGTGGATAATCCTGGACAAATTTCTTCAACTTTTCGAATCCATTCGTCCATTTATCGACAAATTCTCTATCATATAACTCTTCGTTTATTATTACATTCAGCATCCCGAGAGCCAGAGCGCCATCCGTGCCGGGTCTTAACTGTGCATGGAGGTCGGCTTCCTCGGCGTACGCTGTGACCCTTGGGTCGATAACAATGAGCTTTGCTCCTCGTTCTCTGGCCTCTTTGATTGCTATTTCCTGGGGCTTGTTTGTGACATTGGGATTCCCGCCCCAGATGATGATAAGGCTTGTATGACAAACTTTTAAAAAAGTTTGATCAAAATGCTTCGCTGCCACATCCGGCGGCACGACTGCGCCAAAATCAAAATAGAACTGCATAAATATCCTCGGTACATGGCAAACAAGGTTTGGAGTTGATATATTGGGTGTCCCGATAAGGTTTGCAAGTCTGCTCAGATAAGAACTGACATCACCACTATGATAATGACCGTAATGGAAGTCTATTGCTTCAGCTCCATATTCTTTCTTGATCTCAGTGAACTTGTCAGCGATGGTAGTTAAGGCTTCATCCCAGGATATTCGCTCCCACCTATCTTCACCTCTTTCCCCTACTTGCCTCAAGGGGTATTTTAGTCTATCCGGCGCATAGAGTATCTCCCCCATATGTTTTCCCCGTAAGGTTAGCTCACCCTTGCTTTCAGGGTCCGCAGGGTCGCCTCGAATCTCAATAACCCTGCCCTCTTTGACACTGACCCTCATTCTGCACTGTGAGTGAGCGTCCACGTCACTGACTATCGTTACTTCTTTTTCTACTTCTGCTGAAGCTGCTTCTTTATCCGCTGTTATATGAAGTGTAGTCATAGCTATTCCTCCCACTTTTGATAAGCAGTCCATTTTTTGTATTTTTTGCATATTCCACTTATTGGACAGTTTAGACAGTTTGGACTTAAGTCTG
>JAPDIG010000087.1 GCA_025966525.1 Candidatus Methanophagales archaeon
TTGCAATATAAATATATCTAAAAATAGACATGCAACCCAAAATATTCGCCTCATTCAAAAAGATTTATGATACAATTAAATACGACCCGATTAAAATCGTAACGACTGCTTTTAATATTAATTATTCCTATCCTAAAATTCGAACTCTGCATCACTTTTCTACCGTTTCTTCATTTTATAACACCATCCACAAGTATCCAGATAACACATAACGTCATCGTTGTCTTGCAGGCAAACCGGCTCGACGTTCAGGCATGCCCCACATACAACACCCGGAGGTTCTGGTCCCTGGCACCTTAGCTGACAGACCGGGCAGATATACATACATGCACCGCAGTTACGGCACACATCGGATTTTATGTCAAAAGGCGGGGTTACCCTGCGCTCTTTTCCACGACCCGCAAAACCTATTGCCTTCGCACCCATCTGTTCTTCGCACATCCTGACGCACAGACCACACAAAATGCATTTTTCATCCTTCACCTTGAACCTGACGCGTTGCACACCCATCTTCGCTGCTAAATCCTGTAATGTCTTAGAACTCGGACATCTCGCCAGCAATAACTCGACCAGCATCTTCCTAGCCCTGATTACTCTTTTGGTATGCGTTCGTACCACTAATCCATCCTCAACCGGATAGTTACAGGAAGTTACCAATTTCGTCCTTTCTCCTTTGCCTATTTCCACTACACAAAGCCGGCAAATACCACCCGGGCTTAATCCCTCACGATAGCAAAGGGTGGGTATGTCTATCCCGTAGAATCTGCAAGCTTCCAGAATGGTCCAGTGGTCTTCTACCTGCACTACCATACCGTTAATGGTCATCTTTTTCATCTTTCTTTACCTCAACTCAACTTATAATTACTGCACCGAATTTACAGGTGTCATAGCATATCCCGCATTTACTGCATTTTTCCCTGTTTATCACATGCACCTTCTCCTTCTCACCTGCGATAGCTCCTTCCGGGCATGCTTTGAGGCATGCAAGACAGCCTGTGCACTTCTCTGCATCTATGTAATATTCTATTAGTGCTTTACACACATGCGCAGGGCATTTCTTTTCTTTTATGTGTGCATCATATTCCTCTCTGAAATAATGTATGGTGGTTAAAACGGGATTCGGAGCGGTTCTTCCCAACCCACACATAGATGTATCCTTCATCACCTCCGACAGCTCCTCCAGCAATTCTATATCCCCTTCCTTTCCCCTACCTTCACAAATATCATTAAGTATTTCACTCATCCTTTCCAATCCTTCCCTGCAAGGAACGCATCTTCCACATGATTCATCCACGAGGAAATCAATGAAATATCTGGCAACGTCCACCATGCATGTATCCTCGTCCATCACGATCATTCCTCCCGAACCCATCATGGAACCCAGCTTAGTCAACTCATCAAAATCCACCGCTGTATCAATGAATCTTTCTGGAATGCACCCGCCTGATGGACCACCAGTCTGTACCGCCTTGAACTTTTTGTTATTTGGTATGCCACCGCCAATATTATAAATTATCTCACGCAGGGTGATGCCAAAAGGAACTTCCACCAGTCCTGTATTATTCACCTTACCCACCAGCGCGAATATCTTCGTCCCCTTGCTTCCCTCGGTTCCAATCGAAGTGAACCACCTGGCACCCTTATTTATAATGAGCGGAATATTAGCCCAGGTTTCTACATTGTTTAGATTTGATGGTTTATTCCATAACCCCTTAATAGAGGTATGGACATATTTTGGTTTGGGAGCTCCCACTTTCCCTTCCAATGAAGACATGAGTGCACTGGACTCGCCAGAAATGAATGCTCCCGCACCGCGAAAGATTTTAACATCAAAATCAAAACCCGAACCCATGATGTCCCTCCCCAAAAGTCCGTATTCCCTCGCTTGCCCGAGTGCAATGCTCGTATTCTCCACCGCTAAGGGATATTCATCTCGTACGTATATGAAACCTTCATGCGACCCGATGGCATAAGCACCAATAATAAGTCCTTCGATGACGCTGTGTGGATTACCCTCCATAAGAGCCCGGTTCATAAATGCCCCGGGGTCCCCCTCATCACAATTAACGATAACATATTTGGGTTCTCCGGGTGCATTGCGTGTAGTTTCCCATTTTCTTCCCGCAGGAAAACCACCGCCACCGCGACCACGGAGATTTGCTCTTTTAACCTCTTCGATCACCTCTTCCGGGGTCATTTCGGGTAATGCTTTCGCTAAGGCGCGATAGCCACCGAGAGCAATATAGTCATCGATATTTTTGGGGTCGACTTTGATATTATTTCCAATAAGGAGCCGCATTTGATGTTTATAGAATGGTATTTCATCCTCATGGATAGCTTTTTCATTGGTGGCCGGGTCGGTATAGAGTAAACGTTCAACATGCTTCTTTTCCACCAACGTTTTTTCCACTATTTCTGGCACATCGCCTGGCTGTACCTGGAGATAATAAATTCCTTCGGGATAAATGACCACAATTGTTCCTTTTTCGCAAAAACCGGGGCAGCCAGTCTCCCTAATCTCTACCTCGTTCTCCAAGCCCCTTTTTTTAAGTTCCTCTTTAAAAGTCGTGATAACTTTTCGCGCACCAAGAGCGAGGCAGCCAGTACCAGCACATATCGCAATGCGTGGCTTTTTCGGGTCTCTTTTAGCCAATATCTCCTGCCTGAGTTTTTCTAAATCCGAAGGTGATTTTATCTTTCTCCTATTCATGTTTCCCCTCCCTTGCCCGAGCTTAAGCTTGTGTATCCATATTTATGGAGGACCTTTTCTACCTTTGTCGGCGGTAATTTACCATAATATTCGTTATCCACCACCATCACAGGTCCTAACGCACAGCAGCCCAGACAGTTAACACTCTCTAATGTGAATTTATAATCCTCAGTTGTTTCACCGGTTTTGATGCCCAGAATGCGTTCTGCAGTCTCCAGGATTCTCGGGCCTCCTCGCACATGGCATGCGGTACCGAGGCATACTCTAACTAAATGCTTTCCTCTTGGTTTCAGACTGAAAGATTTGTAAAATGTAGCTATTCCAAAAACATCGGTTAAAGGAACCTGCAATCTTTTGGCGATGTACCTGAGTGTATCCTGAGGCAACCAGTTGTACTCGGCTTGGACGTCCTGCAATATGGGAATCAGTTCTGATTTGTCAGTTCTATGCTCTTCTATTATTTTGTCGATTTTATCTTCGTCCATCTCTCTTATCTCACCATTATCATTTCTCTTATCAGCAATATTTCTCTTTATTCTCTAACCTAATAATAGTACTAAAAGACTATTTGAGAATTTTTCATAAAAATTATAAATCACTCATTTCGTCACCTCATCCTGATTTGCAATGTAAAAGAATACGGATTCGTTAAACACGCGGAACAAATCTCCATCTGGTCCAGTATCATGCCATAATTCCTCATCTTCTTATTTAAAGCAAATCTTTCTATCTTTTTTATTCCCTCCTCATCGAGCTTTTTCGTTTGTATTGCCTTTTCTGAAATACTCACGAGCTCCTCTCCTACTTTTGTCCGAATTATTAATGAGGTACATCCATCCAGCGAACCCGCCGAGCCTGCGGAAACATCCGCAAGCTGTGAGGAGAAATCTTCACATATCCTGCACGTATCCAGGACGCAGGGGTCCAGTTCTTTAGTTGGAATACTATACTCTTTGTCCTCTATACTCTTTGTCCTTTGTAACCACCATGAATTTCCCCTTTGTAACATAAAACCTCTCCACCTCTTTAATGTCTATTCCCCGTTCAGCGAGGAACATAACCAGATCACGGTGCCAGAAAGCCTCAGTGTCGAAAAGCCCGATTAAGACTTTCACTTTTTCCAGTTCTAAAGAGGAGTCATGCAGAGCCTGAAGTCTTCTCACCGCCTCTATTTTACAGCCAGTACCGACCATCGCAATATTTTCATAGCCGCGGTCTATCGCTTCCCATACGCCCAGGACAGAAGGACAGGCAGTGTATTTTGGACCTATGCCAAGCAAAACTTCTTCCGGTGTGGTGGCAACAAAAGGTTCGGCTTTCCAATCTTCTGTCCTCGTAGCGACAACGGCAGCATCTATAAATCCACTTCTTAACGCTTCGCATAGCATTGCCGTTACAACACTGCCATCTTGCCCCACCTCTCTTATGCCCTTCTCCGTTGCTCTTGCACTTAATATTTCCTTATAGTGTCCCAGAATTCGCCCCTCGGGGGAGGATGTGCATGGGCTGAAATCACATATGCCATAATCCTTCCTTGGGCACTCCTCCTCACATAAACGACAGGCTGCGAATGAGCGAGGGCAGAAACTAAAACAGAAGCCCGTTGACACCGTCCCGCCGCAGCCCTTGTCAAACACCACTTCTTCCTCCCTATACTTCTTAAAGTCCGGTATGAATGCCGCACACGCACCACAATAGCAGCATATCGGGAAGCTTCTTTCCATCTTCTCTTCACCCGTATATATCAGGTAAATTTTAGTTATAAAGATAACTATTTTTCTTCTTGTTGATTTTTTCGTAATTTTACATCACTTGGAGCTTTTGGTCGAGTCAGTAGTA
>JAPDIG010000088.1 GCA_025966525.1 Candidatus Methanophagales archaeon
TAGCATATTACGCACAGAAGGCAACCTCAAAGTTCATTATTCCCGTTCCTGAATACGGGCTATGCCCTTCGCATCACCAGATAGTAATGGCGGATTTGAAAAAAGCGAAGGAAGCGCATCCGGGAGCGAAAATCATGGTTCATCCAGAATGCATTCCCGAGGTTCAAGACCATGCGGATTACATTGCGTCAACGAGTGGCATGGTAAAGATTTGCAATGAAGTCGAAGCAGGTAATGAATTCTTGATTGGCACTGAGGTCGGGCTACTGCACAGGCTTGAAAAGGAAGTACCGGAGAAGAAATTCTATCCCATCTCTTCTACCGCTGTGTGTCCACAGATGAAGATGCACACATTAGAAAACATAGAAAAGGCATTGGAGCTCGAGAAGCCAGAAGTGGTTATTAAGCCCGAAATTATAGAAAAGGCGAGAAAAGCAATCGAGAGGATGCTCGAGTTATCAAAATAAAGCTCTTTTTCACTTCGCGATAAACATTACTAATATTCTATTCCTGAAGTTGTATCGCCAGTTTTGTTCCAATAATGCTTGACCTTCTCCATGTGAGTTGCTATATCAGCCATTTCTATTATCCGGGCACCCGGCTCTCTACCGCTAAGAATGATGTCAGTAGAACCTCTTTTCTTCAGCAACTCTAAAACGTCATCTTCAGTTAGCAGCCCAAATTTTACCGCATATAATATTTCGTCCAGAACCAAAAGGTCGGCTTGTTTTTCATGTAGCACCTTATGAGCGAGTGCTAACCCCTCTTTTGCCTTTTCCTGATGTTTTTCCCGCGATTCTTCGCCTCTTAAAAAGCCAGGAGCACCGCAAAGATGTATCTGGAGGTTATCGAGCTTCTTTAGAAACTGGTATTCCCCGGTAGTTGGTCTTCCTTTCATAAACTGCAATATCACTACTCTTTTATTATGTCCCAGCGTCCTTATAGCATGACCAATAGAGGCAGTTGTCTTTCCCTCTCCCTTTCCATAATAGACGATGATTTTTCCCTCAACTGGATCCATGTTCTAAAATATTATAGAGGTTCCTTATCTTTGTTTATAATAAACCTAAGAAGGAGAGGAGAAGAAGAAATGGAAATAGAAGAACTATTAGAGATTGCGTCAGAGATAAGGGATTCTATAAGAACGTACATTTCAGAAACCATAGACTATGGCGAGATAATAATAAGAAGAGAGCGCGATGTAACGCGAAAAATAGATATGTTTGCGGAAAATGCATTAGAGAATGCGTTGGCGGGTCGCAACCTGTGTGCGAGGATAATATCAGAAGAATTGGGCGACCATGTGTTCCCAAAAGGCGGTGAACCGAAATTCACACTTATTTTCGACCCTATTGACGGGTCCACAAATGCTATTCTCGGCATCCCTTTCTTCTGCTCCTCCATTGCTTATTCATCGAAAGTAGACCGCGTTACTTTTGACGACATTCAAGCGAGCGTAGTTGCAACCATCTACGGGAAGACGTATTATGCAGTAAAAGGCAAGAATGCATTTGTTGATACAAAAAAGCTTCCTCGTAAAGTGACAGGAAAGACGAAACCAGTTCTGTCTGTCTATACTTATGGTGCGGATTTGATACCCGAAGGGTTGCTACAATTTCAAAAGGAGGCTAAGAATGTGATAATTCGTGTGCTGGGCAGCATTGCCGCGGAGATATGCTTGGTTGCGGAGGGTGTAATAGATGCAGTAATAGATGTGCGTGGCTTAATACGCGGCTATGACGTTGCAGGCGCCATATTGATCTTAAAAGAAGCAGGAGGAGCAATAACTGATTCAAAAGGAATAGAGCTTCATGCCGAGGTAGGAAAAGCGCAAAATATTTCCCTTATTGCTGCTTTGGAGCCTGAAATGTATAAGAGCATGTTTGATATATTATCTTCAAAATAGACATCCCACACCATACATATCATATTTTAAATTTTCTGTTATTTACGTGAGATCAGATAAAAAAGCGAAACCACCTTATAGTAATCAGACCAAACGAATATACAAGAGAAAAAAGGAGACAAAAATGTCAGAGGAAGGGATACATAAATTGAGAATGGTAGAGGGATGCTTTCTACTGTTTCTCCACACTTTTTTCTATAAATTACCCAGGTAGTTGGTATTTCTTTGCTTTCAATTTAAGGACTTTCTTGATATTTAATTCAACATGAAGAAAAAATGCGGATAGCGATATTGAAGCGGGATAAGTGCCAGCCGAGGAAATGCGAGTATGAATGCCTAAAATACTGCCCGATGGTGCGTACAGGGACGGAGACGGTAGTCCTGGGTAGCGATGGCAAACCGGTAATATCAGAGGAATTATGTGAGGGATGCGGGATATGCATAAAGAAATGCCCCTACGCTGCTATTTCTATAATTGGCTTGCCAGAGGAACTTAAGGGTGAGGAGACGCACAGATATGGCAAAAATGGGTTCGTCCTTTACGGAATGCCGGTTCCAAAACCCGGTAAAGTAACAGGGCTAATCGGTGAGAACGGCACAGGAAAGAGCACGGCGATTAAAATATTATCGGGGTTGCAAGTTCCGAATCTTGGCAAAGTTGACTTCGAGACAGAAGCAAAAGTAGAAGTAGAAGCGAGATGGGATGCAATAATAAATAAATATGCAGGGTCAGAGTTACAGAATTACTTTAATAAGCTGTCAAAAGGGAAAGTTAAGATGGCATATAAGCCGCAGTACGTGGACGCAATTCCTGAGTTCTATCAGGGCAAAGTTTACGAGTTACTGGAAAGCACAGATGAAACAGGCATGTCAAAACAGCTTGTGAAGGCTTTTGAACTCGAAGAAGCGTTAAAGAAGGATTTAAAAGATCTTAGTGGTGGCGAACTGCAACGAATCGCCGTCATAGCTACTATAATAAGAGATGCAGATTTTTATTTCTTTGACGAGATAACACCTTATCTGGACATTTATCAAAGAGTGGGGGTAGCAAAAGGAATAAAGGATGTTTTAAAAGATAGAGCAGTGGTTGTGGTGGAACACGACCTTGCTATCCTTGACATGCTAGCAGATTATGTGCACCTCTTGTATGGTGAACCCGGCAAGTATGGCGTTGTAACAATGCCAAAGAGCACGAATAGAGGAATAAACGAATATTTGAGTGGATTCTTGCATGCGGAGAACGTTCGGATACGCGATAGACCAATAGAATTCACTGCACACCCGCCAAGGGAGAGACAAAGAGAAAGAGGCGTTTTTATCGAGTATGAGGGGTTTGAAAAGAAATATGGTGGCGAAGGATTTGTATTGCATGCGAATCCGGGCAGAATAGAGGAGGAGGAAGTATTGGGCATAGTGGGCAGGAATGCCATAGGTAAAAGCACGTTTGTGAAAGTATTAGCAGGTGAGACCGAGCCGACAACGGGGAAAAAAGCGTTTGATATTAAAGTATCTTACAAGCCGCAATATATAAAGGGCGAGCTGGATATGCGTGTAAAGGATTTCCTTTTTTCGCTAAAGGGAAAAGAAGGGCTGAGCGAAGCTGATATCATTGATGTGTTAAACCCGTTGGGAATATCAGAGTTAGAGGAGAAGAACATAAGAGAGCTCAGTGGCGGTGAATTACAAAGCGTGGCAATAGCTGCTTGCCTTTGCCATGATGCATCTTTGTATCTGCTGGATGAGCCGTCAGCGCATCTTGATGTGGAGCAGAAGGTGCGGTTGATAAAGACGGTCAGGCGGTATGCAGAGCGAAGAGGCGTACCTATGTTGATTGTAGATCATGACATATATTTAATAGATTTATTAAGCGACAGGTTGATGGTTTTCGATGGTGAACCGGGTGTGCGTGGGGAAATAAAAGGTTGTTTTGGGATGCGGGAGGGAATGAATTTATTTTTAAAGGATTTAGGAGTAACTTTCAGACGTGACGAAAGCACGCTTCGACCAAGAATAAACAAGATAGGGTCGGCGAAGGACAGGGAACAGAAGAAAAAGGGGCGATATTATTATTTGTGATATATGAACTATGAATGAATATCAACGGTATCTAACGCCGGGATTTGAACCCTTTGACCCTTTAGAACTCGCAAGAGAAACAGAGAAAGTCGTAACTAAAGAAGGCAAAGAGGGATTGGAAAGGAAGTATGCAGGCATATATTCGGCTCCAGTCTATGGAGGTATAGCTACCGGTTATGCGGTGGGTTGCTGTTTTCGCTGTATCTATTGCTGGTCAAACTGGTCGAGAGATTACCCAGAGAGGTTAGGGATTTTTTATACTCCAAAGGAGGTCGCGAAAAGGCTTTTCAAAGCGGCTGACGAGGGCATAACTGCTCCAGGCTGGGAACGATACCGGGCACTCAAAATTAAAAAGCTTCGTTTATCCGGATGCGAGCCCACACTTGGAAAGGAGCATTTATTAGCTGTTCTGAGTTATGTGAAAGACTCGAAATATCCGTTCTTTATCTTAGAGACCAATGGCATGCTTTTAGGAGTAGATAGAGATTATGTAAAGCGATTAGCAGGATTTAAAGAGAAACTTTATGTCCGAGTTTCGTTTAAAGCTGCCACGCCTGAAGGTTTT
>JAPDIG010000089.1 GCA_025966525.1 Candidatus Methanophagales archaeon
TAAAGAAGCACAACTTGAAGGATTAAGTTTCTTTGAATATATCAAGCTGTTAGGGAAGCGAGTTAAGAATGATTAAGAGGGGCACGGCGTATAACAGAGTGTCATGTCAACTTTCAAGTGTCGGATAAAGTCGAGATAACTTTATTCGAGCATCCTCGGCTGTGAATTGCCAATTGACTTTCGCATTTTTGTTGTTTCTGAAATTCTGCCATGCCAGTACCTCTTTCCTGACAATCTCGATGTCGTCGATTCTTCTGTTTAAAGATTGCCTTGTGAGCACGTTCAACTCAATCTCGGCCATATTCAACCAGCTCCCATGCTTTGGAGTGTATACAAACTCGAATCTGTCCCATATTGCTTTTGCCTTAACCGGCGGAAACGTTTCATAGAGCGATCCGGGAACGTGCGTGTTCAGATTGTCCATCACCAGCGTTATTTTTTCCGCTTTTCCGCATTGATTTGCGATCTCTTCCAGAAAACAAGCCCAGTCCCGCTTGGTCTTTCTTTCGGTGACCTTCACCATACGCTTTCCTGCTAATGGCTCACAGGCGAGAAAAATATTGCACAGACCGCAACGCCTGTATTCATAATCATACATGACCGGTTGCCCGGGCGAAGCAGGGATGGGAGTTCTTTCCTCTGCAATTAACTGCTTTGGTGATTCGTCCATGCATATAACAGGATATCGTGGATCATATGGACGCTTGTAAACATCCAATACCATCTCCATATTTGCAACAAAGTTACCGTTTTGCTCCGGTGGAATTACCCATCCTTTTTGTTGCCAAGGTTTGATTTCGTTTTTTTTAGAATACGGCGTACCGCCTCATGGGAGATGCTATCAATATAACCAAGCTCAACAACCTTGTCAGCTAACAACCTCAGAGACCATCTTGCAAAGCCTTCAGGTGGCTCACTGCAACTCAAAGCAACCAAATGGGCTTCAAAATCGCCGTCTGCTTTTTTGGCATAAACGCGGCTCCCCTTTCTCCCGTTAAGAGCAACTTCGATACCTTCCTCGACAAATCGCTTCTTCACGCGGTCAATCTTTCTCATACTTATGTTCAGGATGCAAGCAATTTCTTCGTTGGTCGAACGTTTTATCTGATACTCCCCCTCATCGCACCCGAGTAGAATCAGAGCGTTGAGGATTTTCTGTGATTTGTGCTCGCCTTTGGAAGTAAGTGCGTCAAGTGATTCACGCTCCTCTTTGGCAAGTGTCACGATGTATTTCTTCATATTCAAGCCTCCAAGACTAATTATGAAGAATATACTATATATACCTTGCGACATTATACTGTTGACATGACACTAGGTGTCATATGGTACTATTATGATTTCTATAAATGGACTTTTTGGAATTATTTTTCATTAAGCCCAGAAATCTTCTTCAAACGAATATCAATGGACAAGCTGTCAATGGGACAAAAAGGAACGGTTTTGTTAAAGCTATTTTGGCAGAGGGAGATTATCCGTTGATTGTAGATCAACCAGAAGAGAGTTTAGATAACAAATTTATTTATGGTGAACTTGTCGGAGCTTTCAGAGAGGCTAAAAAGAAAAGACAAATTATAATTGCTACAAATAATGCAAATCTTGTTGTCAATACCGATGCAGAACAGATAATTGTTGCAGAATTTAAGAATAACAAGATTGCTTATAAGTTAGGGACGTTAGAAGATTTGAAGATGCGTGAAGATATCATGCCAATCTTAGAGGGTGGTAAAGAGGCATTTAGAAAAAGGGAGGAGAAATATGGGATTTGAGGCTACAGCAGATAACATTCCTTAGAACTCTCTTCCCTTTTTGCTATATATGTGCTACATGTTTATATATACCTCCCTTTTTATATCTTTTTCGGTAAGGGCGTATTCCACAAACATTCCTCGGTGCTCGAAGCACAATTTGGTAAGTGGTTACCCAATCAGCAGGCAAGAGGTTCACTCTAAAAGAGCGTCCTAGTTAAGCGCCGGGGGTGCCCTTACCTTTTTGTCCTGGAAGGACCATGATGCCATCCGGTATGGTTCCTCCTTTGTGAGCATGTGCCAGATGATCGTCAACATTTTCCTTGCCACTGCTCTTCTCGCTGTTTTGGATCCCTTTTTCTTCTGTTCTGGACCCTGTAATAATAACTCTGAAATCTATTCCTGGCATCGTCATCAGCAGGATTTGCTAACTTTACCTCGTAGCCAAGTTCTCTGAATATATTGTATGCCCCACGCCAGATCCCGCATGTTTCTATCACTATCTTCATCTGTGAATTCGGTATGCCAGAGGTAAATTTCTCGACTGCTTCCCTTGTCGCGGGAAAAGAATGTTCTCTGAGAACTCTTCCTTTCTCATCTACTATGCAACCTGCAAAGTTTTCCTTATGCGTGTCTATCCCTCCATATAGTTCCTTCATTTCCATTTTTATCCACTCCAAAGTGCTTATTATGGTAATAAGCACTCTTTTATTTATTCCGAAAAAGAGTTCTACTACCATCACAGGCTTTGCACTTCGCAAAGCCCGAAACCGTTAGGCGTAATCGCTAAAATGTATTCAGAACTTGTAAGAAAAATAACATTCGCCAATTTCCACTATCTTGGGAAATACTGTTCCACTATTACCATCGATGAATTTGCAGAAATGAAGGAAAGGGTCTCTGCGATCACTCATCCCATCGCTTTACTAATTCCAGATCCATCCCAAGGCCAAAAACGTCAAGTGCTCTTGCCACGATAAAATCCACCATATCGAGCACGGATTTTGGCTCATGATAAAATGCTGGCGATGCAAGCAGCAAAATAGCACCTGCTTTCTGCACCTTCACCATATTCTCCAGATGTATAAGACTGAGAGGTGTTTCCCTTGGGACAATTACCAATTTTCGCCCCTCTTTTAAGCATACTTCCCCAACTCTTGTGATTAACGTAGTAGATATGCCAGATGCAATGCAGCCTAAGGTTTTCATGCTACAAGGTGCTATTATCGCTCCGTCATACCTCGCTGAGCCACTGCATGGCGGCGCGGTGAAGTCGGAATTATCATACACGTGAGAAGCAAGCGCATATATTCTCTCAAGTTCATAATCTGTCTCGATAGATATTATCTGTTTTGCACTCTCTGAAACAATGAGGTGTGTTTCTGCAATGTTTCGCTCTTTTAGCACTTCTAACAGTCTTATTCCGTACACAACGCCACTTGCTCCTGTTATTCCCACTATTATTTTCATGTTAATCTACATCTATTCTACCGCGTGATTTTCTGTTTTTTAAAGACCTCTAAAAGCTCTGGTCTTTCTTTAAAATACGCCCTTACTGGCTCTAATATCTCATTCAAGGCATTAGAAACATTTATTTTTAGGTCTAAGGGATGTATTTCCCCTTTTCGATATGCCGTTGCTAAATCCTCAAAATTATAATATGTTACTGTGCCTCCAAATTTTTCTGGTCGTTCCAAATCAAACTTGTCTAATTTTCTAAAAATAATAAACTTTAGTATTTCTAAGATTGGGTTTTCAATAACTTGTTTTGAAGGGCAAAATGCATTTTTGATTTTTCTTTCAACTTCACCTGGTGCATCGTGAACAAATATACAGGTATCAGGAAAACTTTTTGACATTTTAATCTTTGATTGTCGTTCATCGGGTCTATTATAGGAATAACCGCCCATTTTAATTGCTCCTTGTAATCCAATCAAAAGTTCATGATGCACACATACGGGTTTCCAGAAACCAATCTTTTCACCTATGTCTCTTGCCAAAATATTTGCTTTCCTCTGGTCATACCCTAATTGGCAAATATCAACGTTTAGATAAAATATATCTGCACATTGCATTGCCGGGTAAAATAGCCTCGATGCCATTGCTACTTCCCCTTCACTTCTCCCCATAATTGTTACCGCCCTTGTTAATCGGTTTACAGTAACGTTTCTAATAATCTTTAATACGATCCCCCAATAATCTGGGTCTTTAAATACATCTGAAGACCATATAATTTCTACTTTACTCATATCGACTCCGCAGGCTTCCCACACGGATACAAGATATTTACCAACTTCTTTAATTGCATCTAAATCGCCACCCATTTTATCATTTAACAGAGCAAAGATGTCTGCAATAAGGAATTTAAACTTGATGCCTGCTTTAATCAGGTCGTCCAATTTAATTGCTCTTAAAAGACCAGACCCCAGGTGAGCAAAACCAGACGGTTCAAAACCATCGTAGGCTACTGGGTGATCATTGTTTTCAAATAATCTCCTTAAATCATCCTCAGTTATTATTTCTGCGGTTGGATGTCTTTTTACGAGAGCAATCTTCGTTTCTATATCCATTGAACGCACACCCCGATTTTCATTTTGCTTCTAATACGATCTAAGTGATTAGAGTATATTAAATTAAAACTTAAATACATTACATCTCATCCCCTTCGCCTATCCCTACTTAATCATAGACATCCACCTTTATTCGACTTAGTCATCTTCACACTCTCTCAGAAGAAACGGCGTATAACTTTTGGACGATGAAGCACAGCCACTTCTAAACGAAATCAGTCTCAATCCG
>JAPDIG010000090.1 GCA_025966525.1 Candidatus Methanophagales archaeon
ATCAGCCCGATGTTAACTGCGAAACTCGTTGCAAGGATGCCTATGGCAATGACGGGAACAATTCTTGCCATCCAGTAAAGGGCATATAGCAGAGAAGTGGGTAGAATATGGCTGATCATTTGCAAACAAACATCACGGTTCACGAAGCGAGCGAATAATCTGAAGCAGATTGGGTAAGTATTCTTCAGGCATTTTTCATCCCTTCTGTGTGTCTTTCATCTTTGCCGCCAATACCTCAACATCATCCATCGTGATTACATCTATCGCCCCTCCTTGAAAATCGCCTTTCACCTCGCCCATCTTCTCCTCTATCCATCCTTCCATCTCAAGGTATGCGCTCTTCAATCCTTCAATCACCTCTTCATCTGCCTTCCACAGCCCACGTTCATAAGCCTCCAATAGTCTTCTTCCGACCTCTTCCAACGCCCACGGATTATTTTCCTCAAAGAACCCCCTCATCTCCGTATCCAAGACGAACGTCCTTGCAATATCATCAAATATCCAATCATCTACCTCCTGCGTGGTCGCTTCCCAGCCATAAACTCTTCCTATTCGTTTTGAGATATCCCCCGCACCCTTATATCCATGACGCTTCATCCCTTCTATCCACTTTGGATTCAGCAACTTCGTTCTAACAACCCTTCTCATCTCATCTGCAAGGCTTCTAACCTCTATCTTATCCTGGTCTCTTGTATCACCATAATATGCGCATACATCCCGACCAGAAATCTCCCTCGCAGCATTGGTTAGACCCCCCTGAGTTCCGAAATAGCAGCAACAGCCGCAAAGATCGTATTCATCTGTAACTGTCTTGTTGAAGGTCAAATCAACGGTTTTAAGCTGTGATGCAAAACTATCATGTGCTTCGGTACCAAAATTGTCTTTCCCGTAGGCATATCCATTCCAGTGCACGAAGACATCCGACAAATCCTTCTCCTCCTTCCATGCGGATGCATATACAGCCAAATTCACACCATTCCCGTACGTGCCAGGCTTACTTGCAAATATGCGTGCATATTTGTTACTCCTCCCGTTCTCCGATACCAATGCCAATACATGCTTCCTCAAATAGTTCTTTTCTATGGGCTCATCAAGCGTTGCCACTTCTCCTATTGCCTCGTCTAAGAGTTCGATGCAATTATAAAAACAGTCTCTTATAATTCCACTCACTCTTATTGTTACATCTATTCGCGGGCGACCGAGTTCTTCAAGAGGAATTATCCGGTATTCTTTTACCCTTCCACTTTTCCAGACAGGTTCTACACCGATTAGATGCATTATCTGTGATAACTGCTCGCCATCCGCCCACATGATATCCGATGCCATCCAATACATGGCGATGTTTTCGGGGATTTCTCCGTTCTCCTTCTCGTATTTCCTTATTACCCCATCAGCAAGTCGCTTTCCAATCTCCCACGCTCCTCTTGTCGGAACCTTGAACGGGTCGAGGGAATAGAAGTTCCTGCCTGTTGGTAATATATCGAGCTTCCCCCTTGTTATGAGACCCGATGGTCCTGGTTCGATGTAGCCAGCATCGAATCCATGTAGCAAACTTCCCTGCTCGTCCGATGCCTCTATCCGCGCGGAAATATCCATTACCTTCTTCCATATCAAATAGAGCTTTTCCGCATCTTTACTATCCGACATATCCCCTAATATCCTCTTCGCTGCGTCCAAAGGGTCTTCGTCAGTCAAGAATGCGGAAATAAACTCCTTCGCAATGCCGTCCACCTCGGCTAAAAAATCGCTTCCCGCACCAGAAGGTTGGATATTATGTCCCAAAAGTGCAAAAATCAATTTCCTTAGCTCTGAATCATGTTTCAGTATTGAATTGATGAACTCAACCCTCCTATCACCTTCCGGAACTTCACCGAAGATATGCATACCGTCAGGAATCTGCGTGTTGTATATGCGTGTGATAGCGCTGTGCGCAAGTCCTACTATTTTATCAAAAGAATGCCCATTCTCTAACCTTTTGTCAAGTCTTATATCCTCTGACAGTTTAGTTTTTCTTATCAAATCAATAATAATATGCTCTAAGGCATGTGCCCTTGCCTTATCTGAGGATCTAGCTCTGTTATATTCTGCAATCTGGTCTTCAAGCTCCTTTAAATCGCCATACAAGCCACTTTCTGTCATAACGGTTTGCATGTGGTCTATAAGCGTTGCATAACTTCTTCTCTTTGCGATTGCCCCTTCTGGTGGATTATCTGAATTGTAGATATACAAATGAGGCAAATTCCCGATAGCGACATCAGGATAACAGCTTTCGGATAACGCGACCGATTTACCGGGCAAAAATTCATGGTTGCCATGTGTTCCTACATGAACGATTACATCAGCGCCGAAAGAATTTTCTAAATAATGGTAGGTAGCGAGATATTGATGAGGAGGAGGCACTTCTGGGTCATGAAGGATTTTGCAGACCTGACCATCGCATCTTGAACCCGCGCAACCACGCTTCGGCTGTGCACATACTACGGCATTTCCATATCTTACGCCGGTCACCACGATTTTACCGTCGTAAACCATTGCTGCTGGGACACCATCCTTCTCTTCACCCGGTGGATTCCCCCACGCTTCACATGTCCCCTTCTTCACTTTTTGGCTCAGACTGTCGAACCATCTCTCATAATCCTCCTTGCGTATCATCGCAAGTGCGCCGCCTTTATCCACGATTTCATCCACAGTTGTCCATCTGAACTCCGAAATTGCCTTATGGTCCATAATATCCTCAATAAGTTCTTTCCCATTTTCTGGCGGTTCGACTGAATATCCTGCACCCTTCATGGTCTTCAATATCCTCGCCACACTTTCCAGGGCATCAAGATGTGCTGCACTTCCTATTGTTGCCTCAACGCTTGCACAAGGATTATTATGGAGAATGAATGCAACTCTCCTTTCGGATTTTGGTTTTTCCTTTAGCGCTATCCATTTTTTCACTCTATTCACTATCTTTTTTACACGTTCATCTATCTGCGTATGCCGCTCAAATTCGTTATCGCCATCTTTTCTGGATGTACCCATAATTATCGGTTCGATCACGCCCTCTAATTCTGGCATCGCAACACTCCAGCCAACTTCCAGGCTGCTTATTCCATGACTATCCTCTCTCCATTCTTTTTCTGTATTGTAGTATGCCATCAGCGGGTGGAATACAGGAACATCGAGTTCTTTCAGCGCATTGACCGAACTATCTTCATCGCCTGCATTAAATACTGATTGGAGGTTTATGAGTGCATCTATCCTGTTCATGAAGAATGCTTTAATAACTTCACTGCTCGATTTAGCACCCAATTCTTTATCTCCCGCCCCAAAGCAGAATGCGGGAATCACGTCAAACTCGTTTTCCAATTCGCGAATTAAGGCATTTACTATTCCAAGGTCTCTGTTCACCCAATATGTACGAAAGAAGAGAATGCCGACTTTGTGTTTCCGCGAGGGTTTATACCATGCGAAATAGTCCTCTATGTTCTCAAAAGTGGTCTCGGCATCAGGATGATATATCCCCTGCCATATTGTCTCTTTTGGATTCTCGTATTCATAATCCAAGCCTAAGACCTCTTTCCCGAGGTATCTTAGCATATTCTTTATGTTCTCTATCCCACCGTAAACATGGTATGCATTGACCTTGGCAACAACATCCAACGGAACGTTTGAAAGCGACCAGAAGGATGAATCATGCCCAAAAGAGATTATCGGCACATCTTTATTCAAGCTCTCCTCGATTATCTCATTCCAGTGTTCCTCATTTGATGGATGGAAGAGGACGATGTCCGCTTGCGCGAAAGATTTTATGCATGCTTTTCGCTTATCTTCGTGTTCCACGTCATGTGTAGACCAGACATTCAACTCTACGCCAAGCTCCTTACATGCATTAACGAGCAATGCCATATCACTTCCCCATGTTACTGCCGTTACCTTCATTTTTCATACCTCCCCTCATTTTATATACCTTACTTTATAAAAATATTATTTATTTATATCTTTTATGATATTAAAAAATAGATTGTGATTATTGTAAATAGTGTTGTACCAATGAACACGGAGAGTTCGATAGTAACCGGCTTTGAGGCAAATTTGACGCCATAGATAGAAGTAAAAATCGGAAAAACGTTCTTCGGGAAATCCATTATCGCACCGAAATTTTCCCGTTTACGAAAACGCAATACTTCACATTTCTTCTATCGTCTCTTTCGGATTTGGAACAGGCATAGCCCGAATTTACATAGAGTTCCATCAAAGGAGTCGCTTTTAACAGGATTTTTTTGATGTGAATATTGGGGGGATAAACAAAAAAAATCCCCCAAACTTACCACGTTTTTCGTGTTGCTATTTTATATCACTGCTCGTTCCTGTGCTATATTCTAACACAGTATTTTCTCACATTGGTGGATACACGAATACGCCCTGCTCATACACATCGAAGTCTATGCCAAGGAATGTATCTATGTACTCCTGATGCATCGCCTCAGGGACAAAATCAGCGAATTTATCGGGATATAGCCACTTCGCCATTATCGCAAGCGCTACCGGATAATGTG
>JAPDIG010000091.1 GCA_025966525.1 Candidatus Methanophagales archaeon
TTAACCATATCCAAAAATTTTTTGGAAATGTGGTGTCGTATGGAAATCTATGTGGAGTACACTGGGACCCATGTATTTCTTCAGTATTTCGGTGTAAAACGTCTTCATCCCCCTCAATGTCGCTTCTTTCATGTCGTAATCAAAGGAATGCAGTGATGAGGAGGAAGGAATTACTTGAGGGCGATAGAACTACCGAATTCGCAGCGAATTGCACTTGACGAGGAGAAAGGAAAACTATAAAATCGAGAGGAAAGCTCTAACAGAGAGGAAGCTGAAGACATTAGAGAAGACCGCGTGTTAAGTTCAAAAGGCTGCAAAAGGTATTTAGCAAGAGGAAACGAGGGGGGTTTTTCATCTGTCCACCTTTGCCTGCATCTTCGAATTTTTATCCACACGAAGAAAAACGCCGATTTGATGTAAATATTCTGCCGATAAACCCCTACCGTGAATCAATAACTCCGCCAAGTCATCTATCTCGTCTATATCCGCGCTAAGGAAAAAGGAATCGTGAAGGACATAGGACAAATTCCGCCTCTTCGCCGTTTCTATATGCTCCAAACAGCTAATTCCATAGTAAGAAACCACAAAATCAGAAGGTCTGCGCAAGAACAAAGCATTCGTGCCTCCTTTTCTCCCCGGTGCTATCACCACATCCTCCTCGTGACCAACAATTTCATTTATACTCTCAGGCGTTGCCAGAGGAATATCAGCCATTATTATCAGCACTGGTTCTTTTTCCTCCTTTAATACTTCATTTAGCACCTCGTTCAGACCTCTACTATCCTCCCGAAGAGTCAGTTTTAGCTTCGGCTTCTGGTTAAATCCTGATTTCAATTCTCCCATTATTTCTTCTGAGCATGTTGAAATTATCTCAGCTTCCTCTATCTCCGATTTTGATAATGTTGCTAAAACATCTCTTAACATTCTTAAAGCAAGTTCTTCTCTTTCTCTTTCACTAAATAAATCCCGTAATCTCGATTTTGCTCCTTCCTTCTTAAAAGGTATAATCGCTTTCACTTACTTTAAATTTAAAAATATGTTTTGGATTGGTTGATTGATTTATTCATGATTTATTCCTTGTTAGCTCCTCCACCACCATCTCACATTTCTCTTGCATTATCCTCGCTGCTTCTATTACGAGTTCATCTACGGGAACAGAACCATCGCCCTCCACTGCAAAGGTCACCGACTTCTTATTTGCACTCCTCAGGGGCTCGTCACGTGCTTCTTCATTCGGCACGATTTTGTAACCACAGGTGGTAACAGGCTGCCATTTCGCATGTTCCTTTCCCCTGCCCAGCCTTGCAATCGCTTCCAGAGCAATCTTTTGCTTTGCAACCGTTCTTATACCGTCAATCTCTCTTTCCGTGGAGATCAGCTTCACGATAGGTATATTTTCAAACGCCGCTTCTACTCCGGGGTCTGAGGAGATGAGTTCCTTAGAATAAACCATTGTATATCCCGCTCTTTCGGGACTTTCCGCTTTTAGGGTCAGAGAAACCCGGTCTTCATCACTGAAAGCACTGAGGTCGGTCTTCAAAGGTATCAAAGCCAAACGCAACGCTAATTGCTCGTCGTATAATAAGGACGTATTCTCGTGAATGTTCACTTCATCAATTGCAAGCTTCGGCACTTCTGCAATCATTGCTCTCCTGAGCGCATTTGCAAACCGCGTTTTCACTCCGGAAAGCACAAATTTCACTTCGTTTTTCCCTCGTTCTATTATTTCTATTTCCATTTCAAACTTTAGTGTTAATCAGTGTCTTAGACTCTTCTGCCTCTCTTACCACCAGGACGTTTCGTGCCGTCATGTGGTACAGGCGTTACGTCCTCTATCTTCCCTATCCGCAACCCAGCACGGGCAAAGGCTCTTATTGCCGCCTGTGCGCCTGGAGCAGTAGTTCTCGCTTTACGCCCCGGTGACGCCTTTACTTTCACATGTATTCCCCATATTTCTCGCTCTTTCAATTTATCCGCAAGCTGCGTTGCCATCTGCATTGCAGTATACGGAGAACTCTCATCACGGTCCGCTTTTGCTATCATTCCACCAGAAGCTCTTGCAATCGTTTCCGCACCCGTCATATCGGTAATCGTGATAATGGTGTTATTAAATGAAGAAAAGATATGTGCTATTACCCATTTCTCAACTGCCATTTTTTCAAACCTCTTTATCTATTTTTCTTTTCCCTCTGCTACTTCCACTCTCTTCTCTTCGGAGATAGTAGAAATAGAAATCGGCGCATGCCCATAGTAGCCTATTTTCCTTTCCTCATCCACGCTCACCAGATAAGAAGGAACGGTAACTCTTCGACCATTAACCGCGATATGACCATGAACAATGAGTTGTCTGGCATGTTTAAGCGAATTGGATAGACCCTTTTTATGTACCTGTGTCTGTAATCTCCTTTCCAGAAGATCCTCTAAGCCCAGCGCTAAAACATCTTCCAAGCTCGAGCCCTCACCTTCACTCACTCCCTCTTTTAGTATCCCTCGCCTTTTTAAGCTCGTTAAGATGTCTCCCTCCTTTCTCATCGTATGTTCCGTCGGCTTTCCTCCCGCTACTTCTGCTAAAATCTTTCTTGCCTCCCTTCGATACTTTCTTATAAAGCTCGCTGCCTTCCATATCTCGCGCTTGTTCTTTAGTCCATACTTCTCAACTAACTCCTTTTCCTCTTTTATCCTTTGCACCACCCAGGGTCTTCTTGGTCGTTCAAACGTCTTCTTTCTTCTCTTTGGGTGTCCCATTTTTTATTTACCTCTTTCTCCTGTCTTACCCTTTGCCTTTGCAGCTAATAGCTTCTTCCTCGTCACTCCTACCACCAATCCTTTTCGTCCCGTTGATTTTGTTCTTTGCCCCCGTACTCTCAGTCCCCTTTCATGTCTTATTCCCCGATAAGACCTTATCTTGCGCAACAAATTTATGTCTTCCCGTAGCTTCAACAGCAGGTCTGAGCCCATTATGTGCTTGTCTTCTCCGGTAATTAAGTCTTTCTTCCGGTTTAGCATCCACCGTGGCAATCGCTTCTCTGCATTGTTGATTGCACTCTTTAAACGCTCTATTTCATCGTCTGAAAGCTCACCCATTTTTGCACGCGGGTCTATTCCCGAAGAAGCAACTATCGTCTTCGCTACTCTCCTACCTATCCCCTTTATTCCGCATAGCGAATATGCTACGCTTCTTTTACCATCTAAGTCAGTATCTAAAATCCGGACAATATGCCTGAATTCCTCTGTTTCTTTTTCTCTTTCCCCCTCTTCTTGCATTTTTTCCCCTTTATCCGTTTTTCTTTTAGCATTTCTTTAGAAAGCTGCTTCGCCGAGGAAGGGATTTGAACCCTTGAGTTCCTTTCGGAACACAGGCTACCTGTTCAGTCCCGACGAACTCCAGGCCTGCGCCTTACCACTCAGCCACCTCGGCTTGATATAAATAATTACTTAACATGAACTTATAAATTTAGAGTTTTCCACACCTTGTCGAACTTACTCCTCCAACCTTTCTTATATGTCCCTGGTTTCATAAACACTTTCTCTGTTTCTACACATACGCCTTCTTCCGCTCTGAAGATCTCCACAGAGTTCATCCTTGCTTTCCCTATGCTCACCGCTTCTCCTTTTAATGTATATATTACCACACGATTTCCTGTATTTATTCCTTCTTCTATTCTCGAAATCCCGGGCGCGGCAAGGTCTGCGCCATGACATAGCGCATCAACTGCACTATCCTTTACAATTATGCACGGCAGGTGCCCCAGCGCATACTCCATCGGCATGATAAGTTTTCGCAGCCAGCTCTCATCCCCTTCCTCCTCATAAAAAACATATGCATCTTTCAGGTCCTGCAACTTCGTGAGCCCATCCTCAACGAAAGGAAATGCTCCTGTCCTTCTCAATTGTGACATGTGCGCTCCTACACCCAACGCGAGCCCGATATGGTGACACAGCATTCTTATGTAAGTTCCTGCCTCACAACCTACTTTCATCAACACATTCTTGCCCTCTACCTCTTTTATCTTGATGTAGTGCACCGTTCTTATCCTTATCCGCCTTCGGACCGCGGACTTCAGTGGTGGTCTTTGGTATATCTCGCCCACAAATTCTTTGCTTATCTTCCTCAGTGCATCCTCCTCAACTTCCCTGTGCAGTTTCATCACGCACACGTATTCCTTATCGCCAACAAAAGTATCAGCTAACTTCGTTGCCGTTCCAAGTAGGACAGGCAGCACGCCGGTAACTTTCGGGTCAAGCGTCCCGGTATGCGCTGCCCTGTTTATCTTCAATATGTCTTTTACCCAGGCGACAACTTCATGCGATGTCGGACCCGCAGGCTTGTCTATGACTACTACGCCCTTTTCTATATGTTCCCTTATTGGGCGAGCTTCTGGTGCGCACCCATATTCGGGATTCGTGAAGGCGGGTACTTTTTCCAGTTTGCATCTTTCTACTGGCTTCTCGATTTTAATCATCTATTTAATTTATCCTTTCGCTAAAAATTTCTTTCTTATCT
>JAPDIG010000092.1 GCA_025966525.1 Candidatus Methanophagales archaeon
GAATCCATCGGCTTAAAAATATCTGTATCCACACCATTTGTAATTAACTTCGCATCATACCCGTATTTCTTCAGTCGCTCCACAAGCGAAGGCGAAACCGTTGTTATCCTATCACTCCGATCAAGATTATGCTTCGTAATCCGCCACACACCTTCTCTCAAAATCCATTTCAATACCCGATTTTTATAATATGCCGCCGCAGAGTCCGGGAACCAATCCTTGAGGTCGAACACCACAGGCACACCGTATTCCTTCGCCGCTTTTATCACCGCTGCACCAGCAAAAAGATGTGCCGCCACCACCACCTCTATCCCCGCTTCTTTTATGATTCGCTTAAACACCGCATACTGATGCGGCGCATTCAATGTATAATGCAACATAGGCTCCCGAACCGCGAACAGAGTCGCCTCGTGAAGAATCAACCTCGTCTCTCGCTCTTTCCCACGGCTGACGTGAAAATGCGGCACGTGCACTTCATGCCGCTTCGCCAGCTCCTCGAATATGTAATGGTGCCTCGATGGAATTGGATGATGTATGTAATCCTGTGTGGAGACGAGTAATATTCTCATTTGTATCCCCTACCTCTTCTAAAAGCCCCTGTAATAGAAAACCTTTCGCTTATCTGCTCTCGCATCCACGAAATCCGCTAACCCTTTCTTCTCCTCCTCTTTCAATTCTCGCTCCATCGTATCCATTGAAACTGCTTCATGCTCCTCTGATTCCCGCTTCCTCTGTTCCTTTATCAGTCCCGAACCTCGCGCCTGCTCAAGTTCTATCATTCTCACTTTCCCTCTCCAGCTCCTTATTGATTATCCCAGTCCACGTCCAGTTCAAGCCCTAGTTACGGCTTAAAATCTTTCATAACTCGCGGAATATTTTCCATCACATCCGTAGCAAGTAATCCATACCCTTTCTCCTCAAATGCGAGATCCCCCGCAGCACCGTTTACGAACGCAGCAGCAGTTGCTGCTTTGAAAGGATCGTCACTGGTTGCGAAGAAAGCACCAGTTACACCCGCAAGCACGTCACCTGTGCCGCCAACTGTCATTCCTGCATTCCCTTTTTTGTTTATCTTCACACGAACACCATCTGAGATAATATCAGTGGGACCTTTCATCAAAGTAACAATTTTATTTAGCTTTGAAAAATCATGCACAAAATTTATTCGTTCTCCCATCATATCCTCTGGAGGCACTTTTACTTTTACCCTTCCCTCTTCTCTTTTCCTCTTTATTTCCATCTTCGAGAATTCTCCTGCATGAGGAGTTACGATAACAAACTTATCTCCCCGCGAAGCATTTTGATCAAACTTTCCTAAAGTTTGAATGGGCAAATGCAATCCATAGAACCCATCTGCATCTACTACCACTTTTTTGCTCGCATCATCCTCGATTATTAACCTCGTTGCCTTTTTCGTTTCATCCGCTTCTCCAAGTCCCATCCCTATCACCACTACGTCATGCTTTTTTACCAGGTTTAATACCGCTGGCACGTCTTTCTCTACCAATATCGCGGAAGACAGTGGTTGGACAATTAGGTTAGGTGATAAAGAAGAGATAATAGAAGAAACGCTTTTAGGTGCCGCTATTGTTACCCAGTCAGCACCTGCACGGAGAGAAGCAAGAGCAGCTAAAGTGGGCGCACCAAAAAAAGGACCTCCTCCTACTATTAACACTCTGCCGTTATCTCCCTTATGGCTGCTTGACTTTCTCTTCACTACCCTTCTCACGTCCCCAGGACCTGCCAATTTCTCCATGCCCTCGGGAATGCCTATATCTGCAATCACTAATTCACCAACGTATTTCTTGGCGTCTTTTTCAAGCAAGCCTTTTTTTGGTTTATGAAACGTGACAGTAAGGTCTGCTCGAACTGCTTTTTCCGCTTCGCCGGTATCGGGGTCCAACCCGGAAGGGATGTCCACGGCAACAATGAATGCATTTGCGTTTACTTTTGCCTGATTTATCAAATCTATTGCAGTTGCTTCTGGTTCTCTTATTTTTCCTCGCACACCAGTGCCGAAAATCGCATCTGTTATCACATCTGAACTGTTTAAGAGGCTTTTTCTCGTTTTGAGTTCTGAAGAATCGGTTATTTCTTCAATTTCATATCCACTCGCTTTTAATATTCGCCAGTTTCTACGAGCTTCTTCTGTCCTCAGGTCTTTTGAACGACCAATTAAAAGTATTTTCACATCAAAGCCATGCAAATGTCTCGCAGCGGCAAAAGCATCGCCGCCATTATTGCCTTTCCCTGCTATTATCGTGACTTTTACTTTTTCTTCTTTTCCTTCAAACCTCCTTTTTAGCTCGTTTGCAACTCCAGCACCTGCGTTTTCCATTAGTTGTAAAGGAGAGAGTCCGAAGAATTTGCAGTTCTCGTCTATGGCTGCCATTTCTTCTGATGTTATAAAAGCCCTTACAGGGCTTGCGGGGTCCTGGAGCAGATGCTCACACTCTTTGTCAATCCTCATTTTAGTCACAATGCTAAATTTTATTGGCTCGTGTAAGTAATTATTAGACAATCTTTATTATTGGTATTGTCTAAAAGATATAATTTTAACCACTTATGTCCCAGAAAAAACTGATACAAACACGAGTGAGGAACGCCATAAAAGTTTTCTCCTTCGACGTTGACGGCACCTTAGTGAGCCATGGATTTGTGGATTGCGTTTGGTTACAGGGAATTCCGGAGGCTTATGCGGAGAAAGAAGGATTGAGCTTTGAGCATGCATTTGAATGCGTAAAAAAGGAATATGACAAAATAGGGGAGAACAGGATAGAATGGTATAAGATAGATTACTGGCTGCGGAAGTTTGGTTTGAGTATAACACGAGAGGAACTATTTAGAAAATATGAAGGCGAGATAAAAATATACGAAGAAGTGGAAAGCGTGTTGAGAGTGCTGAAAGAGGAGGGATATCTGCTGGTAGTAAGCTCGAACGCAGCAACTGAGTTCATCGATTTTCAAATTCACCCCATAAAAAAGTTCTTCTCGCGCATATTCTCCGCAACGTCTGATTGCGGTGAGGTAAAGAAATCCAACGCCTTTTACGCACGAGTATGTGGGATTCTGGATGTTAAGCCGCAAGAGGTTATTCATATAGGTGATCATTGGGTGTTTGATTTTATTAATCCCCGTAAGATTGGTATGAATGCGTATTATCTGGATAGGAAGAGTAAGCGAGGCAGAAGCGTAAGCGTAAAAAATGATGAGTTCGTTATAAGCGATTTGAGTGAGATTCTGGATAAATAGCATGCTTTTTTCTCACGAAAGGTTATCTAATATCATTAATTATATTTAACAATATTATGGAAAATCGTAAAGAAAGATTGAGGATAGTAATAGAAGAATATTGGAGAAGCGAACAAAGCGAGCTGCCGAAAGCGAAGACGCGAGAGAGGCTTGCGAATTTTTCCGGCTTCCGATTCTCAGAAGATGCAGGTAGAAGTGGCTGTGTTGAGGATTTGCTTTGAAGAGGTAATTCTATTGTGAATGTAGTTCCTTTTCCAACTTCACTCTCTGCATATATCTTACCATTGTGCCTTTTAATAATGCCATAACTGACGCTTAATCCTAGACCGGTGCCACTTACTCCCCTCGTTGTGAAGAAAGGGTCGAATATATGTTTCTTTTACTATTCCCGCAATCTTTTCCACTCCTTCTTTATTATCTTCAAGTAATTTTTTGAGGTCTTCCAGAATGAAATCAAGGTTAATTTCAGTTTCCTTTTTCTCTATTTTTTCCCTTAGCGACCTAAATTGCTCCGGTGCCATCACTTTTAGTCTTCGATACTCAGCGCCTGAATCAATTCATATTCCAATTTCTTTCGCTCTGTTATGTCCCTTCCGATACCCTGAATGCCTACAATTTCTCCTTTTTCTATCACTGCGGTGGTGCTTAATTCGATATATACTCTTTCACCTTTTCTGTTGATGATTACAATTTCATAAGGTTCTCCCGGTTTACCACTGATACTTTTTTCATCTCATACTGCGCAACGACATTTTGTATGCACAGCAGTAACGTTTTCAGGTAATCACCAGACTTAACGATATAGTCGGTCGCACCCCATTTCATCGCTTTAACCGCTGTTTCTTCATCCCCGCGGCCCGTTACCATGATAACTGGAGCATCATACTCATCTTCAATAATCTTCGCTAAAACGTCTAAGCCACTCATTTTTGGAAGACTGTAATCTAGAAGTATAACGTCATATCTCTCTTTTACGAGCTTTTCGATGCACTCCTCGCCCGATTCTGCACTGTCAACGGAAAATTTTCGCTTACCATATGATACATCTTCAATTTTACTTTAGCCCCCTCCTTAAAATAACCTATAAACCGGATTTATAAGTTAATCTTTCGCATATTTATGCCTATTCTTTTCTCAAATTGTAAAAGTACACTATAAAAATCC
>JAPDIG010000093.1 GCA_025966525.1 Candidatus Methanophagales archaeon
TAGTAGTGGGTATTTGCTCCTAAATTATAATTTCTAAGCTCTAAACAATTTCAAAATTCAAATGTCCAAAAATCCAAACGTTTGTTTTTAATGATCTAAAATTGCGTCAATTTTAACTGTCTCGCTATACACACTTCGCCAGGTATTTCAACAGGATATCTCTCAGTCAGACAGCCCAGGCAAAGATTGCTTTCATCTATTCCTACTGAATCGATCAGTCCTTTCATGCTCAGATATTCAATCGAATCGGCGTTTAGGAACTCACAAATCTCATCCGGGTTCCTTTTTGAAGCCAGTAACTCATCCCTCGTGGGCGTATTGATGCCGAGGTAGCAAGGTGCTATGATCGGTGGACTTCCTATTCGCATATGCACCTCTTTCGCACCTTTTTTCTTCAAATAATCCACAATTCTCCTCGAAGTAGTTCCTCTGACAATACTGTCGTCCACCAGAACAATTCTTTTCCCCTCCACATTAGCTCGCACGACATTTAATTTCAACCTCACCGCGGTATCTCTCGAAGCTTTCTCCGGCATGATAAAAGTCCTTCCTACATACCTGTTTTTTATAAAGCCCTCCATATAATCTATCTTTGCTCGTTTTGCATAGCCTATTGCAAACGTGATGCCTGAATCCGGCACTGGTGAGACCATGTCTGCCTCTACGCCACATTCCTCCGCCAATCTTTCTCCTATCTTCATCCTCACGTCATACACCAACCTTCCATCCAGTACCGAATCAGCACGTGCAAAATAGATATATTCAAATACACAATGCGCGGTGTTTTTTACGCGATATAACTGATGACTTTCTAACTCGTCCTCTTTTACCACCAATATTTCTCCGGGTTTCACATCTCGAATTAACTCACCACCTAACATATCTATCGCCGGACTTTCAGATGCTATTATATAGCCTCTTTTTCCGTTTTCGTCTCTTATTTCACCCAAGCACAAAGGTTTAATACCCAGAGGGTCTCTAATCGCTACTAATGTGTTATTCAAGAGGATAACCAGCGAATAAGACCCTACTACACGTTTCATCAGTTCCTTAATAGCCTCTATCGGGTCATGCCTCACCAGTTCCTTCGCAAGTAAATGAGCTATCACCTCTGTGTCTGTATCAGAATGGAAAACCCTACCATCTCTCTCTAACTCTTTTCTTAGCTCTGCGGTATTCACAAGGTTGCCGTTATGTGCAATAGCAATATTCCCATGCTTATAATTCACGAGCAAAGGCTCTGCATTTTCTACCTCTGACGCGCCTGTCGTGGAATATCTGACATGACCTATACCCATGTTCCCTTTTAGCGATTCCAAACGTTGATTGTCGAAAACTTCGTAAACAAAACCCATCCCCTTTATTAGTGGTATATCCCACATCGGCATATTTATTTCTTTTTCTTTCTCTTCGTTTGCACCTCTACTCACGGCTATACCCGCGGACTCCTGCCCCCGGTGTTGTAAAGCGTAGAGCGCATAAAAGATGGGGAAAGCTGCATTTCCATGAGCTAATGCTATGCCCACTATTCCGCATCCTTCTTTTTTACTCAGCATGCCCCCGTAATTAATCATTTCTTAAAGCCTGTCATATACTCCAATATTTTCTTTGCACTTCTTTTACCTCTTCTACTCTTTTCCTCACCTTCTCATTCTCTCTCATTTCCCTTTCCTTTTTCTCTCTCGCATTTGATAGAAGCGAATTAAAAACAGATAAGGTGGATTTTGCGATAGCATCCAGATTATATCCGCCTTCTAAAGCCATTACAATTCTCCCTTTGCTATTCTCTTCCGCTATCTCCTTTATCACATCCGTGAACAGCCCAAAACCGCGAGACGTCACGTTCATTGATGCCAAAGGGTCGGCAGAGTGAGCATCAAATCCCACAGATACGAGCAGAAACTCTGGGTTGAAGTCCATAGCTATCGGCGCTAAAATATTATTTAGCGCATATAAGTAGCCGATGTCGTCAACTCCTGCTGGAAGTGGGACGTTAACGGTGTATCCCTCTCCTTCTCCCTTACCTACTTCATCCATCCATCCAGTGCCGGGATAATGGGGGTATTGATGAGTGGAGAAATATAAAACAGAAGGATCATCGAAAAACAGCTCTTGCGTGCCATTCCCGTGATGCACGTCCCAGTCAGCAATCAAAACACGTTTAATACCGTATTTTCTCTTTAAATGCTCAGCAGCAATCGCAATATTATTAAATATACAGAAGCCCATGCCCTTATTCGAGGTTGCGTGATGCCCAGGGGGCCTTATCAATGCAAAAATGCGCATTAGATCATTCGACTCATCCATTACTTCATCAACCGCTTTTATTACTCCACCTGCGGAAAGCAGCGCTATTTCATAGGTGTCGCGGCATACCGGCGTATCCAAGTCGAGCATTCCCCCGCCTCCTCTGCACATCGCTTTCACTTTTTTTATGTATTCATCTGCATGCACATACTGTATTTGCTCTTTCGACGCCTTCAGCGGAACAATTATTTGCATCTTTTCCGTGATACCCGCTTCTTTTAGCTTCCGCATTATGGCTCTCAGCCGTTCTGCACTCTCTGGGTGATTTCCTGTGTCATGCTTTAGGTAATCTTCGTGATAGACGAATCCGGTGGAAATGGCAGTGCTGGCGCTCATCTTATTTATCAATTTTAATTTTATCTGTATGTAAATGCTTTTTCTTTTTTATGAAGTAGGTTTATTTAAGGAATAAAAATTTCAATTGTATAACAGAAGGACAGGAGGCAAGCAAGGGAAATGAAAGAAGCGTTGATAGAAGCAGGCAAAAGTTTGGCAGAAGCATTATTAATCGTTGCTATAATAGTGTCAGTAGCATATGCAGCTACGGGGACCTGGCATATAGGATTTGCTGTCGAGTCGGGAAGCATGGAGCCAAATATGCACGTAGGGGACCTGATTTTAGTTCAAGCACCGCTTCGCACGAACATCACAACGTACGAAGCAGGTAAAGCGCTCAATTATACTTCATTTAATAACTATGGCGATGTGATTATATATCGCCCGAATGGATTTTCCTCTGCGACACCGATAATACATAGGGCAATGTATTGGGTAGAGGATGGGGAAGAGATGCCCAATGGAAAGCCTGCACCTCATGCAGGCTATATAACAAAAGGGGATAACAACCCATGTCCGGATCAGCCAATGCTTGGGGTTGAACCGGTGAAACCTGAATGGGTTATAGCGGTGGCGAGGGTGAGGATTCCTTACTTAGGGTATCCTTCGATTATATTAAAGAAAGGTTTTTTAAGAAAGTAGAATAGATAAACAGAAAAACGTTGGTAAGATGGGAAAAAAACCGGCTCGTAAGTATACGAAAATAACGGGGCATGCGTATGTACGAAGGTCGTACATGGGGGGAGTGCCTGGAAGCAAGATAGCACTTTTTGACATGGGCAACCTGAGCAAAGATTTTCCCGTTTCTTTATCCCTGGTTGCGAAAGAAGCTTGTCAAATAAGGCACAATGCATTAGAAGCAGCGCGAATTTTTGCTAACAGGTATCTGGTGAAAGAAGTGGGTCGGAAGAACTTTCACTTGAAAATAAGGCTGTATCCGCATCACGTGCTGAGAGAGAACAAAATAGCTTCAGGCGCGGGCGCGGACAGGGTCTCAAGTGGGATGAGACACGCATTTGGAAAAGCGGTAGGCACTGCCGCAAGGGTGAAGCCAGGGCAAAGGATATTAAGTGTGGGTGTAGAGGAGCAGAATTTCGATGACGCGAAGGAGGCTTTGAGAAGGGCGAGTTATAAACTCCCTACCCCTTGTCGGGTGGTGATAGACAAGGGTGAGGAGTTGGTGGGTGAATAAACATAATCTATTTTAATCGCTACCGTTGTCAGCCGCAGTGAGAAATATTTTTTCCAACCCATAAAGGGAAATCAAACATCACCGGGTCGAAGGACCAATCAAAATCAGTCTCCCTCACTACTCGTTTCATTATGAAATCATCATTGACCCGGTCAACACCAACGTACATTTTAGTACCGCGATCTGGTTTGGTTATGTTAACCACGAAGTACGTCTCGTTGTCAATTTCTGCCGTTTCGTTGAACCAGTCAACAGTTGCATTCTTTCCAACGTTCAGGGGGTTTAAGTCATAGGTGATGTTCATTATGTAA
>JAPDIG010000094.1 GCA_025966525.1 Candidatus Methanophagales archaeon
CTGTTTTATATGCTTTTCATATTATTAATATATTGTAAAGAGGAGAAATGATAACCGCGGAAGAAGTGATAAAAAGTTTACCCGGGCTTTTGAAAGAGCATCCTGAACTGAGACTAAAGATTTATGATACATTATCAGAGGAGTTTGTAAGAAGGGGCGAATTTTATGAGTTCATGAAGAAGAGCGATGAGCGATTTGAGAAGTTATTGCAGGAATTAAGGGAGTTCCGGGAGGATACGAATTTCAGTAGGAGAGAGATGAAGAAAATAATGATCCCAATGGCAAAACCCGTAATCGGCAATGAAGAACTCCAAGCAGTTGCCGAAGTCCTTAAGTCTGGAATGCTCGCACAGGGAAAAGTAGTTGCAGAATTTGAAACTGCTTTTGCTAAATATGTGGGCGTAAAAAATGCGGTAGCAGTCAGCAATGGCACAGTAGCTCTGGATATTACACTCAAATCATTGGGCATAAAAGAAGGAGATGAGGTTATTGTTCCCTCTTTTAGCTTCATATCCACCGCAAACGCTGTTCTATTCCAGGGCGCGAAACCTGTTTTTGCTGATGTAGATGAGAGAACATTTAATATAAATCCAGAAGACCTCTTAGAGAAAATAAGTAATAGAACAAAAGCGATTATAGGCGTGCATCTATTTGGTCATCCGTTTGATGTGAAAGAGATACAAGACATCTGTGAAGATTACAACATATATTTAATTGAAGATTGTGCACAAGCGCACGGTGCCGAATATGAGCACAATAAAGTAGGCGGTTTTGGAGTTGCAGGTTGTTTCTCTTTCTACGCTACAAAGAACATGACAACAGGAGAGGGCGGGATGATAACAACTGACAGTGAGAAAATAGCAGAGGTGTGCAGATTGCTCAGAAGTCATGGCGAGAGTCAAAAGTATTACCATACAATGTTGGGCTACAATTATCGAATGACAGATGTGCTGGCTGCGATGGGTGTTGCGCAATTAAAGAGACTGGATATATCTAACGAAAAACGAATAAGAAATGCTGAATATCTTAATCAACACATAAACCTATCAGGACTTAAACTTCCGGATAGGAAAAAAGGGGTTAAGCATGTCTATCATCAATATGCAGTTATAATTGAGAACGGATTTCCAATGTCAAGAAGAGAAAAGTTTATGCAGTACTTAAGGGAGAAAGGTATCGGGTGTGCCATTCACTATCCACTGCCAATTCATAAACAACCGTTGTACCAGCGAATGGGTTATACAGACGAAAACGCCAGGTGCCCTGTTGCTACCGCCTTATCTGACAAGATTTTAAGCTTACCTGTTCATCAGGCATTAACAGAAAAGGATTTAATGTATATTGTTGAGATATTAAATAATATAAAATGAAAATCGGCGTTATCGGGACGGGAACGATGGGAAAGAACCATGTTCGGGTCTATTCAGAGCTTAAAGAGATTGAAGAGGTCTATGCGTTTGACGTTGATAGATCGAAGGTGAAAAGCTTGAAGGATTACGGCGTCATCGTCTGTGAATCCATAGAAGAACTTTTGCACAAAGTTGAAGCGGCAAGCATTTGTGTTCCAACAAAGTATCATCTTGAGGTCGCAAAAAGCGCAATTGAAAAAGGAGTCCATAGTTTGATAGAAAAGCCTATTACATTAACCACGAAAGAGGGAGAGGAATTAGTACATTTGTTAGAAAATAATGGATTAATTATTGGCGTTGGTCACATTGAGAGGTTTAATCCAATAGTGGAGGAGATCAAAAAGATAATCAAAAATCCACTTTATGTTGAGATAAAGAGACACAATCCCGCATCTGCAAGAATAACCGACAGCACGATTGTAGAAGATTTGATGATTCATGATATTGATATTGTATTCAATGTTTTGTATAAGTCAGTAAACGAGGACTATGAGCTGTACAGTGCTGGGAACAACGACCTTTGCCAAGCGTTGATTAAATTTGGAGCTTCTGTTGTGTCGGTCTCGGCGAGCAGGAAAGCATCGAAAAAAATCAGGGCGATATATATAGAAGAGGAAAAGTTTACGATTGAAGGGGATTTCATGAACCAGGAGATTTATGTGTATAGAAAACCTGGAAGATACGGGATAGAAGATGAGAGATATACACAGGAGAATATCATTGAGAAAGTTTTAGTGAACAAAGTAGAGCCATTAAAGGAGGAATTGAAGAGTTTTATCGCGTGTGTAAAGAAGGGTGAGGAATTCAAAATCACACCTGTGCAAGCATTGAACAATTTGAGAATATGTGAGGAGATAAGGAGATTAAATGGTGTACTATAAGCATCCGACAGCAATTGTGGAAAGCGATAATATCGGCGATGGGACAAAGATATGGCATTTTGTGCATGTAAGAGAGCGTGCGAAGATAGGTAAAAATTGCATTGTAGGGAAAAGCGTGTATATTGATACAGAGGTGGAGATAGGAAACGGAGTAAAAATCCAGAATTTTGTTTCTGTTTATAAAGGAGTAAAAATAGAGGATGATGTTCTGGTTGGTCCTGCGGTAACTTTTACGAATGATTTATATCCGAGGGCGTTTAGTTGGGGTGAAGATAAGATAGTTCCAACTGTGGTGAAAAAGGGTGCAAGTATTGGTGCGAACTCAACTATTGTCTGTGGAGTGGAGATAGGGGAGCATGCAATGATAGGTGCGGGTTCGGTAGTAACGAGGGATGTGTCACCTTTTGGGTTGGTATATGGCAATCCGGGGGAATTGAAAGGTTTTGTATGCTACTGCGGGAGGAAACTGAGCAGGATAATCGGAGAAGAGAATGAAAAAATAGTTTATAAATGCGAATGTGGGAAGGTAGTGGAAATCAGGCGGTAATGATGAAGATAGCAGTAATTGGGCTGGGGAAGGCGGGATTGCCACTTGCAGGTGTTATAGCAGATAGCGGTCTTGAAGTTGTTGGTGTAGACATAGACGAGAGAAAATGTGAAGATATTAACAGGGGAGAAAATCCAATTCCAGAGGAGAGAGGATTGGACGAGCTAATCAAGAGGCATGGAGGAAAGGATTTAATTGCAACAACCGAGTATGAGGATGCAAAAGAATGTGAGATATTCATTATAATTGTACCGCTGTTTACGGATGAGAACAACATCCCGGATTACCGTATCATAGAGAGTGCATTCAGGAACGTCGGTAGATTATTAAAGAGGGGCGATTTAGTGGTTCTGGAGACGAGCGTACCCCCGAGGACTACGGAGGAACGTGCGAGGAAATGGATGGAAGAAGAAAGCGGACTAAAGTTGGGTGAATTTTACCTTGCACATTCGCCCGAAAGGATAATGACAGGGTTCAGTATATCAAGACTGAGAGGATTTCCAAAGATTGTGGGTGGTGTGGACCGAGAAAGCGGAGAGAAGGCATTTGAAATCTACAAAAAATTTGTGCCAAACTTACATTTGGTTTCATCTGCACGTGTTGCGGAATTTATAAAACTCATGGAGGGGTGCTACCGCGATGTGAACATTAGCCTGGCAAATGAACTGTTCAAGATAGCGAATGAGCTAGGTGTGGACTTTTACGAAGCACGGACGTATGCGAATCATGAATACTGTCATATTCATCTGCCTTCCACCGGTGTAGGTGGACATTGCATCCCGGTGTACCCGTGGTTTTTGGTTAAGGAGATGGAGAAGAGGGATAAGTTCGGTTATGCTAAGTTGCTCAGAACAGCGAGGCAAATAAATGACGAAATGGTGAATTATTGGGCGGAAAAAATCGTTTTGGAGTGCATGAAGATAAATAAACCGTTAAACGAAGTGACAATCTGTGTAAGAGGGATATCGTTTAGAGAGGGTGTAAAGGAGTTGTATAACAGCAGGAATTTGGCTTTAGCAAAATTGCTTTCAGAGAAAGGATTAAACATTTATGTTTATGACCAATTCTATTCGAGCGAAGAGGTGTGGGAAATGGGGTTAAGATGGATAGAACCAGAGGATGCGGATTTGGTGTTTGATAGTTTTAGGTTAACTTTAGAGCGGAGGAATAAATAGGAGAACGGCACAACTACAATTACAGCCGCCTCTCTATCCTGAAATCTATTATAACCGGGTCTATATAG
>JAPDIG010000095.1 GCA_025966525.1 Candidatus Methanophagales archaeon
GATGGAATAAGTTTTCAAAATGCTTGAGTTATGCTGAAGGATAGATAAGAAAATTTTTGAAAGTAGATTACACGAAGTTATGCGGATTACTATAAAAAGACTTATGGCTCACCGCTTGTTATAGTCCGGGATATGGCAAAAGGTCTCGCGCTATGCGCCTCAAATACCTTTCCAACCAAGCCTCAACAGATATGTCAGGTGCATTTCATTAGAAACCTGGAAAAAGATCAGATAACCGGGTATCACAAGCGTTTGAAGCACTCGATGGTTAAACACAGGCTCACTCCCAGGTTAAGAGCGCTGCGCTACGCAGGAAGTGGAGACAGCGACATAAAGAAGCTCCAACAGCGGTGGGTGCATATAGCCGTTGATCACTTGCTTTATCCCGTAGAAAAACATGTTAAGTGGATAAGTCGTCCAATTTCATATATCGTCCTATATTATCGGATTGAAGAGGTATATAACCTTGTTAGCAGGCTAATCCGCTGGAACGCATCGAATTATTTTGTTTACAAACCATTGATGGAATTACATACATGTTTAAGGGATGTTCTGACGATTCAGAGGTGTTTCGGCATTATCGCATCTTGGATAAAACGTTAGAATGGTTGGACGAGTTGCGTGATAATCTACGGATTAGCCGCAAAACCAATTTGAAAGACTCTGCACCAGATGATATTGACCTTGAAGAAGTTACGCGGAATATAAAAGCAGTATTGGCTAAAATCTGTGAGGAGGGTCGAGAGCTGGGGGGAAATTTTCCTCAAATTGCATCAGCGATCAATAGTGCATTTGAAAGCCATTAGGAAGAGCTATTTGTCCCTTATCCTATCGTTAATGGTAAAAAAAGTCGCGTTCCAACGCCATAATAATTGGTTAGAGCGTAGCCATCGCAGAACAAGAAAGGCGATACGAGAGCGTACTGGCAGGTCGGAAACGAATAGTGAGATGGAACAATTCGGTGACCTGTTAGCAATCCTCTCAAACTTATGGAACCCGACATATCAGAAAGAGATATTACATGATGTGAAAGACCTTGGTCATTCCTTAAGTCCGTTAATAAAGGATCTTCCAAAACTACGAAAAGAATACCGCAAATCTAGAACGGGTCCCGAAATACCAATTGCTGATGAAAAACGGATGGGCATTCTGGAAGATTTTATACAAGCTTTAGAATCGACTAAATCGCCCGATGAATTGGTCGATACTCTTCAATCTATATTAGGTGCAGATGTGGATATGGGGGCGGTTTGCTTATGCTGATAAAATCCAAGCATATCTTGACGGCATGGCTATGATACGTATATCCGCACTCAAAGTTTTTTGTTCTATAATCTCGTATAGTCGCGATTTGAAATTTATATTATATATGAGCTATTCAAAATAGATATACTCATACGACAATGATAAGCTCAAAAACTTCCGAAAGTAGTAGCAGGAACGCGTCTTCTTTATTCTCTATCCCACAGTTCATGATGTCCTATATCCGGGATGCAATAGAGTTCTATGACCTCGACACCTTATCTTCGTTTCTCGGAATAAAAAGAAAAGACGCGGAGAAGGTGGTGATAAGAAACAGCGAGAAATTAGCGGGATACAAAGTGAGGGATGTCTTCTGCACCAAAGAAACGAGAGAATTAGAGAAAGAGATTTTGGAAATTCTCTCCTCTTATGCAACCACGAAAAATGGAAGAGACATGGTTCTCACGCTTACTCCTTCTCTTGACAAAGAGGAGTTGAAAAGAAGATTCAGGACTCTGCGCGAGAGTGAGAATTTAAGGAAGCTAATGGGAGAAGACGGAATAGCGAGAGTACGAGAAACGATTTCTAAAGCAGGTATAGAAAAGATGAGCTTTGGGAAACCGCCTCTCATTGCTATTCGTAGAAGGGGAATGGAAGCAAAGATAAAGGAAAATTATGGCGATTTCGTGCGTGTAGAACTTGTTGATTCCGCAGCTAAAGCTGAAGAGCTTTTGCGAAAGGGAGATATTATTCTACTAATCGCGGAGAAGGAAGAAGGATTTGATGAGCCCGGTATTATAAACATAAATATAGACGATTTGTCAGATATATGCGAGATTTTTCCGGAATTCGTTGTTAATTCTTTCATGCCGAAGCAGAAAGCAATAGAAGCAATAATAACTATATTAAACAAATTTGAGGAACTTAAGGAGTCTTATCCTTTTAAAGGCATCTCAGTAGAGGATTTAGCAGCGGTTTTGGCACTTATAAATGAAATAGAAACGGAGAGGAGCAAAGGTGAAACCAGCTTTGACGAGATAATTTACAGCCGTGAGGATGAGCTAAACAAGGAAGCAGATAGGATTATGAAAAGCGGAGGCGGTGAGGAAGAGTTTAAAGGTTACTTAGAAGGAGTTCTGATGCACATGGCGGATGAGTTGATGCTTACAGAGGAAGATAAGAATGTTTTGTGGGAAAGCGCGTATGAGAACCTGGAGAGGGGACTACCATTTGAATTCTCGCGGGAAAGGATGGTGCGATTGCGCCAGATGTATAATAGAAAAATGGGAGAAAGGAGATATTATAAGCTAAGAGAATTTGCAAAGCAACTGGAGAAGCGTAGAGAAGGGGTGAGCAATGCTATTAAATCACTTTTCTATTTCGATTTTATGCTGAGTGTGATCCAATTTAGCCGTGACTTCGAGTTGAACATACCAGAAATAAACGAAGAAGGGTCAGGATTAGGCGTGATTATGAGCAGGAATATTTTTTTGGTGAGTGAAGAGCTGAGGGGAGGGGAGCCCGTGGTACCAGTTTCTTATTCCATAGGGAAAGCAAATTCAGGCATTTTTGGCGCTACACCGCATCCGGTAGCCATCCTTACGGGCGCGAATAGTGGAGGTAAAACGTGTCTGTTAATTACGCTCGCAACTTCGGTTATTCTCACGGAACTTGGTCTGCCGGTGCCCGCGGAGCGAGCGGAAATACCGCTAATGCCTGTTTATTTCTACCGGAGGAAGATGATAAAGAAGACAGGGTCTTTTGAATATTCGATGCGCGCATTGAGCCGGATATTCATGCAGGAAGGTGCGAAGGTGGTTTTAATAGACGAATTAGAAGCGCTTACTGAGCCAGGCGCCATGGGGCGAATAATGGCATCCATATTGAATAACATACCAAAAGATACGCTGGCGGTGGTGATAACGCATCTGATTCATGAGATATTGCCGCATATAAGTGCGGCAAAGGTGAGAGTGGATGGGATAGAGTCAGAGGGATTGGATGCCTCGGGGAACATTATCGTTAATAGACAGCCAATGTTCAATCATATCGGGTCGAGCACACCCGAATTGGTAATAAGAAAGCTCTTAGGGCGTGTCAGAAAAGAGGAGTTAAAAGCGGTTTATGAGGAGATAATAGAGGTGTTGGAAAAGGAGAGAGAAGAGTGGAGTTAGAATAGATGTGGGTATTTCTTAATAGTGTAGAAGCGGTTGTAATGGAGCTCGTGAGCTGGTTTATAACATATTCTACTGCTATAATTGCTTTTTTCAACATAATTCTAATTTATTTCATCTTTCTTCAATTAAGAGACGCTAGAAAGCCCTTAATTACCATAAAAATCATTCCAAGAGATAAAGAGGTAATAGATAAGCCTAATGTTTTAGAGTCAGGCACTACTATTTATCTTGCAATAATCAACAACTCTAAAAATGTCGCGCGATCCATAAATATAAGATACCAGTTTAACTTTAATGGTCGTTCTAAAAAGGTAAAAGAGAAGGAGTTAAGTCATCTAAATCCAGAAGAGGCAACTAAGATTGTATTAAAAACCAAAACGATAAGAGAAGAATGTCCTGAGATTTTTGAAGAAGTAAAGGAAGGCGGCATCACCAAGATAATCCCAAAAGAAACAATGAAAATGGATTTAATCGTAACAGTAAGCTATAATCCTCTTATTGGATCTTTATACAGATATAAACTTGAAGATAATTATGAGATTGAATGGGGCTCTCTAAAAAACTATCCGAATTTTAGCGATCACCCCGTTTTTAATTGTTGGAATAAGAGAAATGGTGAGTATTACATTTACAAAACT
>JAPDIG010000096.1 GCA_025966525.1 Candidatus Methanophagales archaeon
GATTCGAGTTTGTATACACTCCAAAGCATGGGAGCTGGTTGAATATGGCCGAGATTGAGTTGAACGTGCTCACAAGGCAATCTTTAAACAGAAGAATCGTGGGGACTAAAAATACCTTTTATTACTCTTAACCCCATATCTAATCATAGCGCCGAAATGAATGAGAGCGAATACGAGAGGGAAAGAGAAGGAGAAGAAGAAGAACATGAGCGCATAATAGAAGTCAGCGTGGAAGATGAGATGAAGAGCTCGTATATAGACTATGCAATGAGCGTGATTGTAGGCAGAGCTCTTCCAGACGCACGCGATGGGCTAAAACCGGTGCACCGCCGTATCTTATACGGAATGTACGAACTGGGCGTCAGACACGATAGACCACATAAGAAATCAGCGAGGATCGTTGGTGATGTCATGGGTAAATACCATCCTCATGGTGACGTTGCCGTCTATGACACGATGGTGCGAATGGCGCAGGATTTCTCTTATCGATACCCTTTAATAGATGGTCAAGGTAATTTCGGCAGCATTGATGGTGATGCTGCTGCTGCAATGCGATATACAGAAGCGAGGCTCTCAAAAATAGCTGAGGAGCTCTTGGTTGACCTTGAAAAAGACACTGTCGAATGGAACCCTAATTTTGATAACACGTTGAAGGAACCACAGATTTTACCTGCAAAACTCCCTAATCTGCTGATAAACGGCTCTTCCGGTATCGCTGTCGGAATGGCTACCAACATGCCGCCACATAATTTAGCAGAAGTTGTAGATGGCATAATAAAAGTAATAGACAAGCCAGAAGTGAGTATAAGCGAGCTAATGCAGATAATAAAAGCACCGGATTTCCCTACCGCCGGCATCATTTTTGGTTATGAGGGCATAAAAAACGCGTATGAAACTGGTAGAGGCAGCATAAGGATAAGAGCGAAGGTAGAAATAGAAAAGAAGGCTAAAAAGGAGCGAATTGTCATAAAGGAAATCCCGTACCAGGTAAACAAGAGCAAACTGGTAGAAGAGATAGCGGAATTTGCTAAGAAGTACAGAGTAGAGAGCATTAGTGGGTTAAGAGACGAATCAGATCGCAAAGGAATGAGGATAGTAATAGAATTGAAAACCGGTGCTAATGCCTCTATCGTGTTAAACAGGCTATATAAACACACACAATTGGAAACCTCCTTTGGAGTGATAAATCTCGCTCTGGTGGATGGCGAACCACGAGTATTAACGCTAAAGGAACTCATCGAGTGCTACATAAAGCACAGGAAAGAAGTAACGATTAGACGGCTGCAATATGAATTAGAGCGTGCAGAGCACAGGAGGCACATATTAGATGGCTTAATCATTGCAATATCGCATATAGATGAGGTGATAAAGCTAATAAAAGCATCAAGCGATAGTAAAACCGCTAAATCCGCTCTGATTGACAGATTTGCATTGAGCGAGGAGCAAGCGAAAGAGATACTGGAGATGAAACTCTCACGATTGAGTGCCTTGGAGCGTGACAAAATAGAGCAAGAGCGAGCTGAGTTAGGGACAAAAATAAGTTGGCTGAAGGAGGTATTGGCATCAGAAGCACGCATATTTGACGTTATAAAAGAAGAGCTGGTAGAACTAAAGGAGAAGTATGGCGATGCGAGAAGAACAGAAATAGAGGAAATGGTGGCGTTAAGCGAGCACGATTTGGTAGAAGAGGAAGAAGTAATCCTATTTTTTACGCAGCGTGATTACGTGAAGCGATTATCTGCGAACATTTTTAAGCGACAGAGAAGAGGTGGAAAGGGGGTAGCAGTGATAGAAAAGAAGGAAGACGATGCTATCGTCAATTTCATACGTGCTTCCACGAGGGAACGTCTCATCTTATTTACGGAATCTGGCAGAGCATATCAGGTAAAGACATATGTAATTCCTCCAAGTAGTCGTCATGCCAAAGGGAAACCATTAGTGAATATCCTAGGGCTGAGTTTAAACCAGAAGGAAAAAATCGCTGCTTTAATTCCCATACCTGAGGACCTGGATAAGGAGATAACCGCAGGAACAAAAACAGACTCGTTTATTATTTTCGCTACCAAGCGAGGAGTGGTAAAAAGGAGCACACTCGCTAATTTGAAGTCTATACGCGTTACTGGAATCGTTGCCGTTAAGGTTGACCGTAGCAGAGGCGATTCATTAGCAGATGTCACTCTAATTAAGCCTTTACAGGGTGGGAAAAATGGTATAATCTTAAGCTCGAAGAATGGAAAGGCGATATTGTTCCATGAAGAGGAATTGCGAGAAATGGGCAGATATGCAACGGGCGTAAGGGGAATGAGACTGGAAAAGGGCGATGAGATAGCAAGTATTAATGCTGTTGATTTGGATTCGAAGACATCAAAAGAGATGAAAAAAGTCGTTACGATAACAGAAAAAGGCTATGGTAAAAGAACGAGGTTGGATGCTTATAGAGAAACGCACCGGGGTGGTAAAGGTGTGATTAGCATTAGAGTCAGTGAAAAAAACGGCAAAGTAGTGTGCATAAAGCAAGTAAAGAACGATGACGAACTGATGATTTCCACTTCTGGTGGTATGGTGACGAAAATTTCCGCTCGGAGCATTCCCACACAAGGTAGGAATACGCATGGTGTGAGGTTAATGAATGTGGAGGATGGAGAGCGAGTGGTGGGAGTGGAAGTAGTCTAATCTAAAAAAATCCAACCTTTTTCCTTTTCACTCTTCCGAGAAAACCTCTTTGCTCTGCTATCTCTTTAGCCTTACCGGTAATGATTACTTCTGCTTCCTTTAATTCCTCTACCGTCTTACAGCCTGTTAAGAACATTGCAACCTTCAATTCCTCACCCATCTCCTTTATTTTCTCTATCACTTTACCCGCATTTACATTTTTCAGCGCAGATTTCAGAAAAGGCAAAGCCGCACTGCACAGGTCTGCGCCCAATGCTATGCTTTTTGCAACATCGAGACCATTTCTAATTCCACCTGTGGCAATAATCGGCATGGAAAAAGGAAGCGCACTGCATTCCACTATACTTTCCACCGTTGGAATGCCCCAGTCCCAGCCAAAGAGGTGCCCCAAACGCACCCCCAATTCATCTCCTTCTGCTTTCGCACGATATATCTCTGCAGCAGCTAAACTCGTGCCTCCGAAACCGCCTACATCGATCGCAGATATTCCTACCTCGTGTAACTTCTTCGCAACCTTGTAACTAATCCCTGCTCCTGTTTCCTTTACAATCACCGGCTTCTTTATCGCATCACATACCTCTTTTATCAAAGCCAGGCAACCCCTCGCGTCTACGTTCCCCTCAGGCTGAATGGCTTCCTGTAAAAAGTTGAGGTGTATAGCAACTGCATCTGCGTCTATCATCTCTATAACTCGCTCAACTCCTTCTATTCCATATTCCATCAACTGAGGAGCACCAATATTTGCATAGATGAATGCATTGGGTGCGATGTTACGAACTACACGAAAAGAATCTTCCTGTTCGATCCCTTCCAATGCCGCTCGCTGAGAGCCCACACCCATGCCCACGCCAAGCGTTTCAGCAGCTTCTGCAAGAACTTCATTTGTTCTCCTTGTCTCAGGATGCCCACCCGTCATCGAGGCAATCATTATGGGATAGTTAAGAGAATAGCCTAAAAAATTCGTCTTTAAGTCTATTTCTTCTTTATCTATTTCCGGTAACGCAACGTGAATAAGCTTAACGTCTGCAAAGCAATTCTCGCTCACTTCTACTTCCTCTTCGGCGCAAATCCGGAGTTGCTCTATTTTTCTTCTCGATGTATTTCCCATCCTTACTCCTCTATCATATCTTCATTAATTAATTTTTAAATAAAGTAATAGGCTTTATAATTGTTCCCAACCCTCTTTCGCCCTTTAATGCCTTTTTTATTGTACATAAAGTATGACTTTCTTCCATTTTATTCTTTCAAATCAAACGAAAATCCTTAGATAAAAAAGTCATACATGTTTGAATTATGGAAGAAGTGATTGCCTCACCTTTCATCCCCCTACTCTTTCTTCTCATCTATATTCAA
>JAPDIG010000097.1 GCA_025966525.1 Candidatus Methanophagales archaeon
TCATTTTTCTTTTAACCTTTAATTTAAACTTTAAATTAAAACTTTTTATGATATACCATACATAGAAAAATCTCGTGTAATCTGTGCAATCTGTGGTTAAAAAGAAAAGGGGATAAAAAAAATGGAACTCGAAGGAAAAGCATATCCGAAATTGCTCGTTCGACCGGTAGTGGTCATTACGACAATATCGGAAAGAGGGATACCGAATGCCGCGCCTTTCAGCTTTAACTCGCCGATAAGCTTTGAACCGCCTTTGTATGGTTTCTCGTGCAATCCAGCACATGATACGTGGAAGAACATCCGTGAGAATGGCGAGTTCGTGGTGAACGTGATAGGAAAAGACCTTGGTGAGCTAATGCACGTTCTGGAAACGGATTATCCGTATGAGGATAACGAGATAGAGCATGCGGGACTGAAGGAAGAAAAAGGGAAGGCAGTGAAACCGCCTCGTATAAAAGAAGCAATGGCATGGATGGAGTGCAAGCTCGAAAAATACGCTGAGCTGGGCGACCATATCTGGATAACGGGAAAAGTATTGGCAGTGGGAGTGAAGGACGAATTCTGGAAAGAAGAGGGGGTGATAGATGTGGAGAAAGCGAGACCGCTTTGCCATATAGCAGGAAAGTTCTTTGCAGAAGATATGAAAGAGGCGAAATATCAGAGGGCTTAAATATTTATAACAAATAGGTTACTAACAAAAAATTATCAATAAAATGCGTTTTACGTTACAACCTGTAAAGGGCGAAGGGTTCATAGACAGGCAAGAACTCTTAGATGAGATGGTTTCCGAACTGATGGATACCAAATCAACTACGGGGTATGCTCTTTATGGGAAAAGAAGGATTGGAAAGACATCTATTCTGAAAGAGATTCAAAGAAGGTTTGAATCGGAACATAAAATTGTTGCTGTTTACTTCCCTGTCTGGGATTTGATTGAATTCAGCGTAGTCGAACTCTGCCAGAGATTAAGTATGGAAATCATAGATGCATACAGACCATGCCTCGGATTGCGATATAAAGCGAAGGAGTTGATTCAAACGCCGCTCACAATGCTGCGAAAACTCCTTGACAGCTCAGAGTTCAAGATCGTTTACCGCGAGTTGGAGTTTCTCGTCTCTTTAAATTTAAGGAAGGGAATTGACAAAAATTTGCTCATTGAGCACACATTCTCGCTTCCTGAGAAACTCGCAAAGAGCACGGATACGAAATGCTTGCTTATGATAGATGAATTTCCTTCGATTTCTGAGTTAAAGAGCGATAACAGCAAAATCGGCGATGCGATAATAAAAAAGATAAGGACTATGTTTGAGGATTGGGAGCGAACAGCACTTTGCATTTCGGGCTCGATAAGAAGCACGATGAAGCTGGCTATTTTGTCCTCAGCATCTCCTTTTTACAGGCAGCTAATTATAAAGGAGGTCAAACCATTTGAGAGGGAGCATACTGAAGAACTATTGTCACGTGATTTTGAGATTACAGAAGATGGGATAGATGAAATCCACAATTTTTCTGCTGGAATACCGTTTTATATTCAGTTTATAGGAAAAATGCTTAAAAGGAGAAAAAGAGTGACTTTAGAGGACATTAAAGAGATAGAAGAGGAGTTTCTGCGAGAAGAAGGAGATATTTTATTCAAAGAAGAGTTTGAGAATCTGAGTTCAAAGGAACGATTGGTTGCGATAAATATTGCAAAAGGATGTCATACACCAAAGGAGATAGCAAACGAGGCGCGAGATAAAATTACAAATGTCAACAGGTTTTTGAAGTATCTTGAGGAGAAAGGATATGTATTAAAGAAAGAGAGGGGTTATTATATGATGGAAGACCCGGTGTTTGAAAGATGGCTAAAAGAAAGCTTTATCTAAAAAGAAAGCTTTATCAAAGTCAAAGAAACTATTATTTTATAAAAAAGAATAAGAATGAAAAAAGTAGTGCTTGCATATTCAGGCGGGTTAGACACTTCGGTCTGCATTCCTTTGCTTAGGGAGCATTACGGCTATGATGAAGTGATTGCAGTGACCGTGGACGTAGGACAGCCGGAGGCAGACTTAAAAGAGGCTAAGGAAAGAGGAGAGAAGCTGAGTGACTCGTATATAGAAGTGGATGCGAAAGAGGAGTTCGTGCGTGATTATCTCTTCCGGTTGATAAAAGCGAATGGTAATTACGAGGGATACGTGCTTGGGACAGCGATAGCAAGACCGCTAATTGCGAAGCACGTGGTGGAAGTGGCAACGGAAGAAAAAGCAGATGCGGTTGCACATGGGTGCACGGGCAAAGGCAACGACCAGCTCAGGTTCGATGCCGTTTTCAGAACCACAGACCTGGATGTGGTGGCTCCGGTAAGAGAAATGAGTTTAACAAGAGAAGAAGAGAAGCGATATGCATCGGAACACGGCGTTTACTTTGCGACTGAGAAGAGATGGAGCGTGGATGAGAATATATGGAGCAGGAGCATAGAAGGAAGCGAGTTAGAGGAACCTTCTTTCCTCCCACCTGAAGAGATATTTCAATGGACTGTTTCGATGGATAAAGCGCCAGAAGATGCAGAGATTATCAAAATCGGCTTCCTTCAAGGGATTCCCGTTTCGTTAAATGGGACGAAGATGAGCGGTGTCTCGCTGATAAGGAAATTGAATGAGACCGGAGGCAAGCACGGCGTTGGCAGAACGGATATAATCGAGGATAGAGTTCTTGGCTTCAAGTCGCGTGAGATATACGAGCATCCGGCTGCTACTATATTATTAGAAGCACATCGTGACCTCGAACAGCTCGTCTTGACGAGGAACGAACTGAAATTTAAGGAATTTGCTGACAGAACGTGGAGTGAATTGGTGTATCAGGGTTTGGTCATGGACCCGCTTTTTGAGAGTCTCAATGCCTTTATAGATAAGACGCAGGAAAGGGTAAGCGGCTCGGTGTACATGAAACTGGAGAAAGGGGTTGCAAGAGTGGTGGGGAGAGAATCGCCAAATGCATTATACTCAAAGGACGTTTCGTTTGATGTGAAGCAAGAACAGAAGAGTGCAGAGGGATTTTCGATGTATCACGGCTTTCAGTCGCGGATTGTGAGGAGACATCACAGATAGCATTGTCAGGCTTTAAGTTTTAGTGGTCTGCCAACCGGTCGTATAGGCACAATATGCGGTCTTCCGCGTTTATCCATCACTTCTGACTCCACACCATAAACCGACTTTATATTATCAGGCGTAAGAACAGAAGCAGGATTTCCAACGGCGAAAATCTTACCACTGTTCATCATTACGATTCTATCGGCGTATCTTGCAGCTAAATTAAGGTCGTGGATAGCCATTATCGCTGCGATTCTCTTCTCTTTTACGATGGTCTTTATGATGTCCATCACTTCAAGCTGGTGTCTGATGTCGAGATTGGAAGTGGGTTCATCGAGCAAAAGAACATCAGGCTCTTGAGACAGTGCACAAGCGATAAAAACTTTCTGCTGTTGACCGCCGCTGAGTTCGTTAATATCGCGCATGGCAAACTCTTCGATGTTCAGCATTTGTAGAGTCTCTAAAACCTTTTCTGTGTCTTCTTCACTGCTCCGCCAACTGATATGCGGGCGCCTGCCTATGAGGACAACATCGAAGACCGTGGCAGAAAATATTGAAGTAGTGCTTTGTGGGATATACCCCACTTTTTTTGCGAGTTCCATTCTGCTCATCTCTTTTATATCTCGCTCATCTAACAGAATACATCCTTTTTGAGGGCTCAGAATTCTATCTATACACCGGAGCAGAGTGGATTTCCCTGCTCCATTTGGACCCACCACGCTTAGCATCTCCGATTCGGCAAGCTCTACACAGACATTCTTTAGTATGGGTACGCTTGCATAGCTGAACTCCACTTCTTTTATTTTCAATTTTACCATTTTACCA
>JAPDIG010000098.1 GCA_025966525.1 Candidatus Methanophagales archaeon
GTTAATATTAAGAATACAAATACGGATTCATGGGTTCGCAGTTGGACAAAATCGTTCACCTGGCGTGTTCTCGGAATTGTAATTTTAATTTTGCTCTCCTACCTTATTACGGGAAGTTGGGTGAAAGCGAGTTTAATTACCTTTGTCTTTCATGCAATTAGAGTAGTTTTATATGTGCTTCATGAGCGCATATGGGAACTTACAGCATGGGGTCGTGCCACAAATCCTGGTATCAACATGTTCTGGTTTTATTTTTGGTTAGCGATACTAATTCTCGCCTTTGCGGGAATTGTTATGATAGGAAGTTTATAAGTATGTTGGAGGTGATGAGAAGAGAATGGGACTGAAAGAACTGGAGAATAAAAGCATATATATAATAAGGGAAGCATACGCGGAGTTCGATAACCCGGCGATTCTGTGGAGCACGGGAAAAGACAGCACAACTGCTCTCGCACTATGCAGGAAAGCCTTCTTTGGTGAAATTCCGTTTCCTGTAATCCATATAGATACGGGTTACAAGTTCACGCAGATGTATGAGTTCAGAGATAGAATTGCAGATGAATGGGGGTTGGATTTGATAATAGCGAGGAACGAAGAAGCGATGAACGCAGGTATGGGACCAGAAAAAGGAAAATTGGAGTGTTGCACCGCGCTTAAAACAGAAGCATTGATGCAATGTCTCGATAAGCATGGATTTGATGCGCTGTTTTTAGCAATAAGGAGGGACGAACACGGGATAAGAGCGAAGGAACGCGTCTTCTCACCACGTGACGAAGCGTTCAGATGGAATTACCGCGACCAGCCGCTGGAGATGTGGGACCAATATCAGGCACAAGGCGAAGATCAAAGCGAGACTGATGGGACTATCCTGATCCACACAAGGGTGCATCCAATTCTGCACTGGCGCGAGTTAGATATTTGGGAATACATAAAGCGAGAGAATAATATTCCGGTGAATCCAATGTATTTTGCCAACGATGGAAAACGGTATCGCAGTTTAGGCTGCGAACCATGCACTTCTCCAATAGACTCAAATGCAAAAACGATAGACGAAATAGTGGAAGAGCTGAGAACGACAAAGATTGCAGAACGGTCAGGTCGCGCACAGGACAAAGAGAAGGCGTTTATGATGCAGAAACTGAGGGCGCTGGGGTATATGTAACCACAAGATTACCTTAAAACTAATAATAAAATGGAAATGATTGAGCAATTAAAAGAAGACTTCGAGGAGTTCGGGAAGAGTTGCAGGGGAATATTGCTGTTTGGCTCTTTTGCAGGGGGAGAGCAAAGGAGGAGGAGCGACATTGACGTTTGCATAGTCACGCGCTCACGGGGTATCTTAGACGAGGTCTACGGTAAAGTAGGTGGGAAATATGACATAAAAGTGTTTGAGGACGAGATGAGATTCATAAAGACGAAGCCATTTACAGAGGAGGACGATGTTACGAGGCGGGCATTATTGAAATTAGTGGAAGTTATTGAGAGAAAAGGTGCTTTGGAAGGTAGTTAAGATGATGAGCGTGAATGTGGTTCTCGTGGGGCATGTGGACCATGGCAAGTCCACATTGATAGGAAGGTTGCTTTACGACAGCGAAAGCATAATGGATGAGAGGGTGGAAGAGATACAAAAGCTGGCTGAGGAATATAAGCACAGGTTCGAATTCGCTTATTTCCTCGATTCGTTTGAAGACGAGCTGAAGGAGGAGAGGACAATAGACACGGTGAGCTTGATGTTTAAAAGCAAGAAGAACTACTACACGATAACGGACGTGCCAGGACATAAGGAGTTTATAAAGAACATGCTCACAGGTGCCTCGCATGCGGACGTGGCGGTTTTAGTGGTATCCGCGGAAGAAGGCGTGCAAGAGCAAACGAGAAGACACATGTTCCTGCTAAAGATGCTTGGCATAAACCAGATTTTTGTGGTTGTGAACAAGATGGACGCCGTGGAGTATAAAAAAGAGAGGTTTGAAACCGTTAAGAACCAAATAAGCGAGCTTTTAAATTCCTTTGACTACGCTGCGGAAGAGATACTCTTCATACCTGTGTCGGCGATGGAAGGCGATAACATTTACCGGGGGAGCAAAGGGATGGAATGGTACAAAGGTCGAACTTTAATAGAGGCTTTGGATGAGGTAAAAATAAGCGAAGAAGAGAAAGTGCCGAGGTTTGTTGTTCAGGATGTATATGAGGTTGACGGCGAAAACACAATCGTTGGGCGTGTCGAATCAGGTATGGTAAGAAGAGGGGACAGAATAATCTTCGAGCCTTCGGGAATCAGGGGTAAAATAAAAGAGCTGAAAATTTTCGGCGGACACCTGGAAGAAGCACGAGAAGGGGATTGTATTGGTGTTACTATCAGTGATGGAGGGATAAAGAGAGGGGATGTTTTCGGGCTTGTAGAAAGTCCGCCAAAACTCACGAAGCAATTTTTAGGTGAGGCTGTTCTACTCGGTAAGGAATTGAAAAAAGGAGAGACATTAGAGTTGAGATGTGGAACTGCGAAAGTGAGATGTGAGATAAAGGAGATAAAAGAGAAGATAGATTCAGAGACCGGAGAGGTGATGGAGAGAAATCCAGAAAAGATAAATGAGCATGATGCAGCAACAATTGTTTTTGCTACCGAGCCGTTAGTCGTGGAGAAATTTGCCGAGATTCCTGAACTTGGTAGGTTCGTTCTGGTGAAAAATAGCAAAAATATAGGTGCTGGGGTGGTCTTACAAACAAACTTTTTTTCTTAAATGTTTTAATTTAAGAAGAGCGTACGCAAAAAGAAACCTTTACTAAAGAGACAAACAAGATGGACAAAGGTTTGGAAACCGCGACAGGGGAAAGAAATAAGGGGACATTCTTCGTGTTAGGAATAGACGCAGCGACGTGGTCGGTTATAACACCGAACTTGCAAAAATTACAGAATCTCAAGAGATTGATCGAAGTAGGAAAAAGCAAAGTGGTTACATTGAAGGAGAAGCCTATTTCTGCATCGGTCTGGTGTGGCATGTTCTCAGGTAAGCTTTTAGAGGAACATAAGCATGAAAGCTACGTTGTTAATGGCGAGATAGTGAAGCGGGGAGATATAAAAGTGGATTTCATATGGGATATCTTGCATGCGGAGGGTAAGGTGGTAAAAGCACTGAACGTGCCTTTTGTCGTGCCAACTTTTTCTTTCGGTGTTAAAAATTTTAAGCCTATTGGTTTTGGATTGCCAACTAACGAGAAGGAATGGAATGAGGAGTTGGAGGGAGTTACAGCGAAGACAAAAGAGCTAATAGCGGAGAAGCCAGATGTGCTCATTTCGGTTTACACACTGCTGGACAGGATACAGCACTTCCACTGGGGTGAGGATTATGTTGTCGAGTGGTATAAGCGCATGGATGATAAGATTGGAGAATTGATATTTGATACCGGCTTTTTGGATGAGAATAACAAGTTAATAGTGATCTCAGACCACGGATTCTGTTCGTTTGGCGATGCGAAAGTGCAGACGTTACCTGAAGAGGGGCAAGAAGGGAAATTGAAGGGAGATCATCACGAAGATGCTTTCCTGGTAACGGTGAACGTAGATTATGAGATACAGAGACCGCAGGATGTGTTCTATGCGATTAAGATGGAGATTAAATGAATCATGAACCATATACAAATGGTGGAAACGGTTATTTTTTGAAGTGACAAGATCATTTGTCCGACTTTCATTCAGATGGAATTTTTAA
>JAPDIG010000099.1 GCA_025966525.1 Candidatus Methanophagales archaeon
CAAACAGAAGTTTTTTGCCATCACCCGCGCATTGGCTGGATAGAACTTGCCACTTTTGGTATTTATTCGCCCACCGCGCTGGCACAATATGACGTTCCTTATCCCGTAGTGAACCTTGGGTTGGGCGTAGAACGATTAGCGATGATATTGCATGATGCGAATGACGTGAGAGTATTAGCATTTCCTCAATTTTATGCACCCTGGGAATTGAGCGACATGGAGATAGCAGGGGTAATAAGCATAGAAAAAACTCCGAATACGGCTGAAGGTGAGAGGATAGCAGAGGGCATCGTGCGAGTATGTGAAGAAAAAGGCAATACAAAATCACCCTGTGAGTTCCTCGCATACCGGGGAAATTTGTTCGGACGGGACGTTGAGGTATGGGTAGTAGAACCAGAGGAAAATACGCTTTTATGCGGTCCCGCTTATCTAAATGAAATAGTTGTGCATGAGGGTTCTATATTTGGAGTGCCGCGAAAGAGAGAATGGGCGCCCATGTTTGAAGAGGGCGTGCCAACAAACATAAGGTTTTTGGATGCCTTTGCCGCTTTCGCATCGCGCAAAATAGAAGAGGAAGCAGGAAAAGGAGGAATAGATAAAAAAGACTGTGAAGTGAAGGTACGGATAGTGAGGAGCGGTGCCGATATAAATATAAGAATAGACGAGGTGGCGATGCGTTATGTCACATCAAAGAAGAAGAAGATAGATATAAGAGGTCCTGTTTTCATTACCGTGGTGGCTAAGAAGGTTTGAGGAGTTACTCAGATATCCACCTCAAACCCCACCACCGGATAGCTCAACCCAAAATTAAGAATTACTTCAGGATGTATTTCACCAAAAACGCCTATATGCTTGCCATTCGTTATTATACTCGCTCTTCTGCCCTCTAAAAATGCGCCATCCTCTGACTCCACCAGTGCTGCTTCTTCCAACCCCAGCTCCTTCAGCACCGCGTCCACCACTGACTTAACCTCTGCGAAGTTCGCCGATGCATGTGTTGAAACCGCAGCAAGCCGGTACTTCTCCTTGAAGTTCAGCACCACCGGACCCACCTCAAAAATCCGCTGCGGTAAGTCCCGATGCTTGTTAAGCGAAAGAATATCCAGTAAATTCGGCAAAATAGAACATCTAAGCATTGTATGCTCACTACTTATCGGCGATGCCACATTTACCTTTTCTTCTCTTCTCTTCCGTCCCATCCACTCAAACTGTTTCCTCTCCGAGGTCAGTGTGAAAGTAAGGACTTCAAAATATCCCAAACCCGTCATTATTCCCCTCACTGCTTCTTTTTTATCCTCTATCGGATGCACTTCGCCTATAACCATCGTCCCTGGAATCTCAGGCTCTATCCTATCATATCCATAACCAATAGCGATGTCTTCAATTATGTCCCATGAATGGAGTATATCAAATCGATAAGCCGGTATCTCCACTAACAACATTTCTTCACCACCCCTCTTTCCCGTCGCCACGGATTCTTCCACACCAAGCCCCATTCGCTTACAGCAGAGCTTGCATTCCTCCACGCTCAAATCAATGCCTATGAGAGAATTGACTTCCTTCACAGATATTTCCATCTTCGCAGGCTCAAAACAAGGAGTTTCTTTCTCCTCTGCTCTTCCACCTTCTGGGGACGGGTAGCGAAGCACCACCGACTGAATCTGCCCCCCGCGCTCTGCAATCGCACTGGCTATAATATTAAGGGCAATCGAAACATTCTCATTCATGCCCGTGACATCTATGAATATATCCGTTGTAGATTCAGTCACGCGCGTCAGCTCTGCATTGATAATGGGCGGGAAAGAGAGAACATTTCGGTCTGAATCCAGAATCAACGGATATTTTTGCTTACCCTCGAGAATATAGCGAAATGCAACCCCTTTTGGATGCTGTTCTAAAATCTCATCCATCGTCATTTCTTCCTCGTAGTCAAGCGGGACAAAAGAGAATCCGGGCTCAACTGCAAGATATTTGAATGGTGGTTTCACTTTCGCTAAGTCATGCACGCCTACCGAAACTTTCTCGCGGTTCCGTCCTATCCCACGATGCAAGTGTTCTTGTAAAAGCATCAGCGATTCTATCGCACCTGAATCCAGCCGCAAGTTTTTCACCACGCCACAAACGATATAAGGTCGCACTTCCAGGACCGAAGCGTCCACCACCATCTCGATGCCCGATTTCCCCACTTCGTAACGAACCAGTCCAGGCTCGACGTCCAGAAATTGTTTCAGAGCACGAGAAACACCCTCCACACTGAATAAATCCGGTCGGTTCGGAAAAAACTCCACATCCATATAATCTGCTTCCATTCTTTCTACATCTGCACACATCAGTGGCAGTCTTTCCTTTATCTTTTCGATACGCACACCGGTAAGGTCTTCTAAATCTTCGTACGATAATCTTATTACTGGCATATTCGATCACTTACCCTCTCCTTTCATTATCCCATCAATTTCTTTAAAATAAATGGCTTTTCAGTTAATTTAATAAAACTTCTTTCAACTTCCTCTTTCTAATTTTCAATCACAAAATCCTACCTAATACTTGAACAGGCTTTTTAACCGATTTCTTTAGCATTTCCATATTTTCCTCTTCCACTGTAAGAAGCACAACGGTTGAAGGTCCAGCCGATTTTTCTATATCGATATCCATTTCCTTCTCAATTTCATATTTATAGCCTGAGATATTCTGCATCATTTCTAAGCTTCTCTTTACTCCCCCGTGACCAACGGGTATGATTTCATGGACAAACCCCTTCTTTGAAAGTTTCAACACATCTTCCACCAGTACGATACTTCTGGTCCCAGCTTTTAGCACTTCATACCCCACCTTTGGCTCGCCTAATGCGACAATCAAGTCATTTTTCAACGACTTTCCTATTTTCAACTCTTTTTCCATGCATGTGCCCAATGCGGTAATACCCATGCCCGTTTGGTTCGTTTCGATGTTCTCCTCGGTATGCCCTTCTAATATCTCAAGGGCTTTAATTTTATGCGCTTCCTCTCTTATCCCCTGGAATATTTTGGAGCCTGTTGGGAAGCATTCCACACTCAGGTTGGCGACCAAAGCAATTGGCAGCGCTCCTGAAGACAGAACCTTTATAAGCGCCGTTCGAGCCATTAACTGTCCCAGGAGTTTGCCATCAAGCTTAACCACATCTTTTTTCTTCGGTCCTATGCCGCCGGAGGATGTATTAGCCAGCACAAATGCTTGTCCATTCTTGAGCTTCATAATAACGAGGTCAGCCCATTTAGAGGTTGAAATCTCATTTGGCGATATCTTCAGGCTTCTGAGGTCTATGAATCCTCCTATATTCTCTAAGAGTTGAAAATAAATTGTCAGTGCGTGTCTTATTACTTCGGAACGGGTGATGCCATTCCTGGTTGCAATTTCATCAATCTTCTGTATTTTAATTTTTGGTAGTCTGATGTTTACGGGTTCCATTTTTCCGGCTCTTTTCAGCATTGTCTTAATATTGCATTACATACGTAATACAAAAGGAAATATTTAAAAAGGGATTGTCCAAACATAGCTATCATGAACACAAAAAATATCGAAAAGGAAGTAAAAGAAGAGAAGCAAAGCGTGATGGCGTACAGATTGAAATGTCCGAGGACTGCAAATGGGGGTTTGTCGCACTA
>JAPDIG010000100.1 GCA_025966525.1 Candidatus Methanophagales archaeon
GCGTTCATAATGTCTTGTTTTGCCTCTATGTCATATAAAACTCGCTTTTAGGTGAAACGCGTAGCTCACGATAGGTTACATCCACGACCCAGCCTTATCAAACGTCCATCAATTAAAAACTACAAGCTATGTCGCTATTTAGCTTAAGTTTACAAAAATGCCAAACAAGCCTTTAATTGGACTGCTTTTACAAATCCCAATCCCTTCATTTTGCTTAACTCGTTTACCTCTGTTGTGAATAGCTCTCTTAGATTACTATCATACATCTTTTCTATTTTATCTTCTTAGCTAATTCCTGTCCGCTTATTTTTCTATATTATGGTTCTTTTTTCTTATTGGCATTATCCACTTTTGGAACGCATCCCGCCGGATAACCTTTAATACAACCAAATCCATAATAAAAAATAAAATTTCTGTGCTTTCTGGAGGTGATTTACAAAAGAGATGAAGATAGCAATGATGAGCAGATGGAATGCCACCTGTGGCATATCTGCACATGCCGAACTCGTGGGCAGGGAATGGGTGAAGAAACATGACCTCACCGTATTTGCCCCAACATTTGAATCTGCAACGGATTGGCATCATAATCCCATACAGAAAGAGGATGAAGAGTACGTAATAAGGGGTTATGAACAGCCAAAAACGCTCGGAGAACCCGGATGGATAGATGAGCGATTGTGGAGAGAAGATTATGATGTGCTTGTGATTCAGGGATTGGAACTGATGCCAGTTCCAACTCTGCTGGAGATATTTCCGAAGATAGGAGCAAAGAAAGTGCTTGTATGGCATGCAGGGGAACTTCCGGAATATGAACGCTTCTATAAACTAAATTTCGATGCCATCGTATGCTTTGACTTCCGATTTGAAAACATGCTAAAGGAGAAATATCCCGCGGATAGAATCCATATAATTCCTTTCCCGTGTCGTCCGGTGGTTAAAGGGGATAAAAAAAGAGCACGTGATGAGCTGGATATTCCAGAAGATAAAGTCATTCTATTCTCCTTTGGGAAGCAGCTACTATATGAGTATGAGGATTATTTATGGTTATCAAATGAATTAAAAGAAAAATATGACCTGAAATATTTGATCATTCGGTCATACGGGGATACACCACCAAAGACAGATTTCTTAGACGTTCGGCAGGGCAGACCAGAATATGAAGAGATATATAAATATCTGCATGCATCTGATGTCTTTCTTTTGCCTAAGTGGAATACAGAAAAGATTGTAGTCTCCAGCACGGTTTCTCAATGCTTGGGTGCCCTCACTCCTATCGTTGTTCCCGCGGTGAAGCATGTAGAATTGTTAGATAAGGAAGTCTTGAAATATAATAATCGTGAAGATTTGAAGGAGAAAGTCATCGGGGTTCTTGAAGATGATGCCTTTAGAAAAGAACTTTTAAATGCTGCGGAGAGATATGTCATAAAAAATTCAGCGGAGAGGATAGCGAATGATTTTATCCACCTTTTTTCTCTCGAATAAAAGCGGAGCCGCTGGGATTTGAACCCAGGTCATCGGGTCCGAAGCCCGAAGGGATAGTCCGCTACCACACGACTCCTTTAATTATAGTTTGTTCCTCCTATTTATATAACGATTATCGCTCTCTGTGTAGCCTGCCAATATCTCAAATACAATTCTCGCGGCATTAATGCCTGTAATTCCATTAGCACAGTCCAATCTCGGGTTTACTTCTACCACATCACTTGCAACCACATTCGCCTCTCTTATTATTGCTCTTATCAATGAAATCACGCTCTCGAGCGACATACCACAAGGTTCTGGGTTTTCTACGCCCGGTGCTATGCTGGGGTCGAGCACATCAATATCAATAGAGAGATACGTCTTTTCTCCTCCACCTATTTCGCTCAATACGCATTCTATACCCTTTTCTCTCAGCATCTCCGCATCGTAAACCCTTATTTTGTCCCTCATGATCTTATATTCGTCAGCGGAAGAGGACCTGATGCCTATCTCGAGTACATTCTCGAATCCTATCAATTCCGCTATCTTTCGCATTACGCACGCATTGGAAAATTTCTTTCTTTTGTAGGAATCCCTGAAATCTGCATGTGCATCTATGGCTATCACTTTTGCGACCGCGGCATGCTCGAAAAGGTATTTAACGAGGGGATAAGAGATAGAATGGTCTCCACCGATAAAAACCTTCTTTCTTGCGGGGTCAAATTCCTCAATGCTTCCTTCTTCTACGAATGCGTTGCGGTCTAACTTCAAATCTCCATAATCATAATACCGCAAATCAGACAATTCGAGTTTTTCATGCCACAGAAAGGTTTCAAGCTGCTGGGATGCTCTTCTTATTGCTTTTGGTCCCTCTCTTGCCCCTTTCTTGTAGGCATTGCCATCAAATGGAACGCCTATCACACCATACAATGCTTTCTCCTTGTCTGCTCCCGATAGCGAGCCTGCGAATTTCATTACGCCTTTTGAATTTCACCTACTAAATAAGTGCTCTTCGCCTCCTTCACCCGTACCATATAAGTAGCACCAAGTGGCAAATCCCCTTTTATTACTATCGTCCTATATGAGGTGTCCCTTCCTATCACGCCTCCCTCCGACTTTTCCGCTACTAAAACAGAGAGCCTCTTTCCTTCTAATTCTTTGTTCTTCTCGAGAGCAATCCTATGATAGAGAGTGGAGAAGATTCTCGACCTCCTTTTCTTCTCACGCTCCAGCAAATCCTTTAGTCTTGATGCTTCCGTCCCGGGTCTCGGAGAGAACCTTGTTATATTCACTTTTTCTGGCTTTGCCGTCTCTAACAGGTTCAAAGAGGAAACGAAATCCTCCTCCGTCTCAGTTGGAAACCCTATGATGAAATCCGTGCAAATTGTGCTATATTTGAACCGTCTTCTTATGCTATTCACGAGCCCAACGAAATCCGCAGCTTTATAATTCCTTCTCATATCGCCGAGCACCTTATCAGAGCCTGATTGCACGGGCACGTGAAAGAATTTGAATATCTTTTCTGAATCAAATGCGTTAAGGAGTTCATCTAAGATGTGAATCACTGTAAAGGGATTCATCATGCCTACCCTTATTTTAAAATCGCCTTTTATAGAGGTTATCATCTCTAACAACTCTGGAAGTTTCGTACCCATACCAAAGAAGTCCCAGCCGTATGCACTACAGTCCTGTGAAGTAATCCTTATCTCTTTCGCGCCCCTTTCAACTGCACTTCTAACTGCTTTGCATATCTTTTCCGGCTCGTAGCTTCTTAACTCGCCCCTCGCTCGCTTCACAATGCAATAGGAACATTTTCCTACACAGCCCATTGCTATTGGGATTATAGCAATCACACCCTCAAAGTCAAGCTCTTGATTATAGCCGTAAATGTCTTGCGGTGTTACCATTGTTACATCCGCGCTTAAAATGCGTTTTACCAATTCAGGCTGTGCCGCTGCCATGCAGCCAGCCACAACTACTTCTTTACCCTTCTTTTTCAACTCCTTCAGCCGCTTTATCACATTTAATTCCGTTCTTTTCGTTACGGTGCATGTATTCACAATGACGACGTCGGCTTCGCGAGTTTCTGCTATCTCATGCCCCGCATTTCTAAGAATTGCTCGCATCCTCATCTCGTCACC
>JAPDIG010000101.1 GCA_025966525.1 Candidatus Methanophagales archaeon
CCACGAGCAGAGGAGTTAGTAAAGACTCTGGGAATGAAAGTTTACAGCTCGTGTTATGATTGGGGTGACGAAGAACAAGAGCTAAAGTAGTGTGGGTGTGTAGGTATATCTGAAGAACTTGAGGTTAGAACCTGAAGACCGCATATTTTATATTTACATTCAGCCCCCTCCACCAACTACCATTCTTGGATATCACGAATGTATATTCGTAATCTCCTATCTGCCTTTTCTCAAACGCTTTATTTAACTCTCTTCCCATTTCCTTTGGGAAAATTCATAATCCCCTTCTTCAAGGAGTAATTCAGCACTTTTGAGATACCTCTTCGCCCTCTCGAGTAGAGAGTTTATTTCTTTCATGCGGGCACTCCTTCTCTTCGCGCATTTATGAGCAACGGGCTGTTAATTGTGGAATAATCTTCCTCCGAGGTAGGATAGACCGATATCAACACCTCATGTTTTATCGTTCGTCAATAATGCCTCTCACACAAGCTGTGAGACACCACTTCCTCCAAGTCTTCTAAAAACAGCTTTACTGTTCCTTCCTTCACATGCGGCGTTATCACCAATCGAAGCGCTTTTGGCGCTCTTGTTACAGAAACTCGCCATCCCATCCCTTCTAACGCATTCGCTACCTTCTCTACCTCTTCAACAGGAAAACTCAACGTTACCAAGTTCATAACGGGCTCTATCACTGGAGAAATGCCTATCTTCCTCGCACCACTCACTAACATCCTCGTTAGTCTCATACACTCTCCTACAATTTCCCTCAGACCTTCTCTACCAAGATATTTGAGGACAGCAAAAGTAGCCGCGGCTGATGCACCACTTCTTGTCCCTATCAACGAACACTGCTCTTTAGTCGTTAAATAAGGCGTAGGCACCGCTAATTCGTATAAATACGATTCTTCTCGAAATAAAATACATCCTGCGGGAATCGTGCTCATACCCATCTTATGCGGGTCTATTGAAATAGACGATACACCATCAAGCGAGAAATCGAACTCGTACCTCTCAGCTAAAAATGGAATTACGAAACCCCCGAAAGCAGCGTCAACATGCAAGAAAATGTTTTTTTCAAGCGCAAGTTCCGAAATCTTCTTTATCGGGTCTATCTGCCCAAATTCAGTCGTACCCGCGATTCCCACCACGCATATCGTCTTCTCATCTATCAATTCTTCCAGTGAATTCACATCCATTCTCAACTCTTCATCCAGAGCCGCTTTACGTACTTCTATACCCAAGATATCGGCAATTTTGTCAAACGAAAAATGTGCTGTTTCTGGCACGATTATGTTCATCTCTTTCAGTCCTTCCTTCCTTTTCCTGTTTCTTATTGCGTGTATCGCCTGTATGTTGGATTCCGTCCCGCCAGTGGAGATATATCCAGAGGCGCGTTCATTACCCAATAGTGCTCCTATCATCCTTACCGCTTCATCCTCCATCTCCTTTGTCCCTGGAAATAACCCGGGATCACCTAAATTCGATTCCAAAAACATCCTGTGTGCATACGCCGCCATTTCATGTGGATATGTGCACATCGAGCTCAAAATTTTCTGATACGCCAAGTCCTTTCGCTTCTTCTCCTGAAGCAACGACTCTATCTCCCCTCTATTCATACCTCGTTCTTCCATTTCTATCGCCCACCCCTCCTTTCCTTTTTAATATACAGAATATAAAATAGTCCCAAACAACTTTGAAAGAAGTGTCTTTTTTGTTTCGCACATCTCCTCGAAGACGCAATTATCACAGGGTGCATTCTCACCTTTCTCCGGGAAAACACCTCCCTTTATCCGTTTTACTCGTTTCAATATCTGTAAAGCAAGCGCTTTGTCTCTCCTTCTTATCTGTGATTCCCTGAACTCAGCAGTCCTTATATATTCCACAAACCCTCTTTTTACCGTTGTTTCGAACTCTTCTTCGATGAGCATTGCATACGCTGCTAACTGCACCCTATCGCTTTTCCATACGCTGTATTCAGGGCATTTACCTGTTTTTATCACGCACGGTATAACTTCCTCACCTGCTCTTATCAGCTTGTCCACACTGCCACTCAAGCTCAACTTTTCCGATACCATTGTATGTTCCCTCTCGTAGCCATGAGCTTTCTCCAACTTTAACACCCCGTTTTCATTCTTTACCTTCCATAACCATTCATTGTTTTCCGTATTCATACTCTGGCTACGAATGAAATCCGTTTTTACCGCCTCAAAAAAATTCTTCTCCACACCTTTCAGTTCTTCCTTATATATCCATTCTACACCATCCACTATGTCTTCGATTGCTCTTTTTACATCATCTTCCTCATCCTTCGTGTCGCGGATTGTATGTAAATTGAACGCTAACTCCTTCAGCAGAATAGACTCAATCACGCTTCTTTCTTTTCCCTTTGCTATTCCATGCTGTTCATGCTCTCTTGCGCTGAAATACACCAGCCGGGGGCATATCAAATGTTGCGTTAAGTCAGAAACTTTAACTTTAATTGTGGACTCATGTTCTTGTTTGTGTTCCATCACATTAGTTTAAATATACTTATGTTTTATCTTATTGTTTGATATTGTAACATGGATAGACACAGGAGGAAATAAAGAGAAAATGTTTAAGGCTAAGGTAAATGCAAACGTGTTGAGAGAATGCATAGAGTCGATTACCGCAATAGTGGATGAAGGGAAGTTAAGAATTGCAGAGGACGGATTAAAACTCCGAGCTGTTGACCCTGCGAATGTGGCGATGGTTTCTTTTGAATTGCAAGGCGATGCTTTTGATGAATTTAGGTTTGCGGTGGCAGAGGAAGTTAAGAGTGAAACTGAAGCCGGAACTGAATCGAAGGCTGAGACGGAAATAGGTATAGATTTCGTGAAGTTACTTGGAATCCTCGGAATAGGAGGGAGGGAAGAGGTTGAGTTGGAGCTGGACGAGCATGCACAAAAATTGTTCACCAGGATGGGCAGTCTCGCATATACTATTTCCTTGCTTGACCCCTCTTCGCTGAGAAAAGAGCCAAAGGTTCCGGAACTTGAGTTCCCTGTACAGGTAATCATCGAAACTGAAGAGTTCAGAAGAACCATACGCGCTGCTGAGAAGATAGGCGACCACATAGTACTTGGTGTAGATGGCGAAGTGTTCTATATGGAGGCGGAAGGAGAGATGGATAAACTGAGGTTAGGGCTGCGAAAGGAGCAATTAATACATCTAACGCCAGGAACGCTTCATTCTTTATATTCGCTGGACTACATCTCAGCAATGAGCAAGGGAATGAGCCATGCAGAGAATATAACGCTCAACCTCGGTAAGGATTATCCGCTGCTGATAGAGTTTGAAGTAGCAGAGGGGAAAGGAAAAGTCAGTTATTTGCTCGCCCCGAGAATAGAGTCGGAATAAATGTAAAGAAGATTAAAGGACGCAGGGCGGAATATACTAGTTTAATCATTTTCCTCGTCTTACCTCTCCTTATCTCCCAAACAACACACCGGATCCTCAGCTAAATAATCACCCGAAGTAGCATACGCTCTCGA
>JAPDIG010000102.1 GCA_025966525.1 Candidatus Methanophagales archaeon
TATGGCTGGTGCCTCTCTAAAAGAAAGAAGTCCGGGGATATAAGGGAAATCCACAGGCATCACAGAGTAGGAATAATCAATAAACTTCATGGAAGGGTATTCGAGTACGACAACCGCAGATATTATCTTCTCCCGTCTGACTATGTCTTCGGTGTTCTTTTTTGATTCATAGAAGAAAGCCTGGTCTGCTCCTGCTATTATATTCAGTTCGTTCAGACTTAGTTTGTCTTCTATTATCGCGTTGGACGCGATTTCTTTCTGTATGGAATATAGTTCTTCAGTGTTTTTCATAAAACCTCTTTCAACTGATCTAACTTCTCACGCATATTCCTCCAGTGGCTCCCTTCCCAGTATATCCTGCCGCAGTGCTCACAAACCCAGAAATGCCACTTCCCTATCATGCTCGTCGGTACATAGCTTTTTTCCTTCAATATATCCTCCTCTCCCTCTTCTACCTTCCTTATCTTTCCATTGCACTCGCTACACCTGACCGGAACGGGTTCGAGGTTTATGTTAATGTGATGACAAAGGAGCTCATTTAATTGTTCCATCACCTCATCAGTTTTTATTTGAACGCATTGGATACCCTTTTTCCTTGCGGATAGTGCGAGATTTTTGTCTCGTGTAAGCAATATTCGTGCTTTTTGCTCTGCAAAAGAGACAATGGCTTTATCCTCGTCTTCGTCTTCTGCTAAATCGATTGTTTTAAGGTCTGCAGCATAAACAGTATCGTGTCCGAGGATACGGAGCCATGTGCTTAACTTTCCTAACATTCTGTCGGTTACGAATCGCAGGTATTCTTCCTCCTCTTTTTCTATATTTACCATAGATTGTAAACATTTGCAAGGAGATTAGAACGTTCTCAAGTCCCCTCTAATCGCCATCTCAGTTATCTCCGCGATGTTTGAGAGCCAATCATCCATTATTCGTCCTACCTTCTTTTCCGCTATTCCCGGGTTTACACCGCTCTGCGTGAGAATCTGAGCGGTTGCTACCTTAGGGTCATCTATCCTTCTGCCTATCTCAGACAGAATTTTTATATATACTTCTTGAATACCATCTACACGATCCACGACTTCATTGGCAATTTTATTGGCAAGCAAGTTATATATTTTCCCGGTATGATTTACGGGATTTTTCCCGGGGGTTCCTTCCATGCTAATGGGTCGATTTGGCGTGATAAGTCCATTGCACCGGTTACCGCGACCTGCACCACCATCATCTCCCATCTCTGCTGAGGTCCCAGTCACCGTGATATAAACAGAGTCGGGTGTGTCAGCCATATTTATCAAGGTGTGTACTTCCCTGCTTGTATATTCTGCGGCTATACCGCTCACAAATCCTTTCAATCGCTGCTTTGCATCCTCGTAGTGCTCGTAGTCTTCTACGTATTTCGAGACAAAGGCATCACCAATCGTTAAAGTTATCTTGTCTTTTTCTCTAAGTGCCATCACCTTCATATCCTCTCCCACCACTTTCTCCTTATTCCGGTATTCAGTCATCACACGATTTTCCGCATTAAGTGCTATGGATTCACACTCCGAAAGCGGAGCATGTGCAACGCCAAAGGAGGTATCATTCGCCAGAGGTATCTCCTTGTTCTTCTCTCTAAAAACTGTTAAAAGGTCATAAGAACCTGTTCCGACTTTACTATCCACCATCACATGGTTATTCACATCCAAATTCCTTATGTTCTCCCGCAAATAGTCCTTCGCTGCTTTTACCGCTACCGTATCAACGGCGATTTCTTCGCCTTCAAATTCTCGCGTTGCCCTTCCCCCTAACAAGATGTAAATTGGCGAAATAACTTCGCCACCACCATATCTCGGGTTTGACCTGCCAGCGACGAGTTGAACTTTATCTGTGTTGTGATGCAATATCATCCCGCACTTCCTCCTGTATTCTTTGCACAACGCTATGCTAACAGCTTCTGCTATACCATCACATAAGCTGTCTGGATGACCCAGACCTTTTCTTTCCACCATTTCTATCTCTTGCTCCTCAACCGGCTCCCTGTTTACAAACTCAACCTTTATATTTCTTTCTATTTCCATTTTTCCCGTTTAATTTTGATATTGTTTCTTCAGATAAATAAGTAATTATTGCCTCTTCTCGCATTCCCATTGTTGCCTTCTTCGTTATACTGTGAGTTCCTTCTCGAACCTCGTCAGGTTCTCACAGCCGTTCTCCAACACGAGCACCATATCCTCCAGTCTGACACCACCCACTTCGGGGTCGTACAATCCAGGCTCTATTGTAATCACATTCCCTTTTCGTAGTTCGTAATCATTATCACCAACGCTGGGGTTCTCATGCAAATTCAATCCCACTCCATGCCCGGTAGAATGAATGAATCCCGTTTTGCTCTTTTTTCTTATCGTTCCGTATCCCCTCTCCTCGAATATATCACACACGAGATTATGCACTTCTTTACATGTTACTCCTTCCTGTATAAGAGCTAAAGCGGAATCCTGAACATGCTTGACTGTTTCGTACATCTCTTTTATTTCCTTCTCTGATTCTCCTTTAACAACGGTTCTTGTCATATCTGAGTAATATCTTTCCAACTTCAATCTTGGTGAAATATCTATGATTATTGGTTCGTCAGCAAGAATAGAGCCTGAGCCTGTAAAATGAGGATCAGCAGCTCTTTTCCCGCATGCTACTATCGGTTCTCCACCATCGCAAGTACATCCAGAATCAATCAAATCGTGTTCTATGTATGCCTTTATTCTTTCAGAGGTTACGATTTCACCGTTCTCCAAAAGAAGGTTGTCTTTCACGACGGATTTTTTTATTACTTCGAGAGCGATTTCCATTGCGTGCTCACATGCTCTCTGTGCCTTTTTCATATAATTTACCTCTTGTTCATCCTTTATCGCTCGTTTTTTTGTTATCGATAGTTCCTCTACGGGAACCACTTTTATGCCCTTCTTCCTCAGTTCCTCGGCAGTGAATAAAGGAAAATACCGTGGCACTTCTATTGCATTTATACTTTCTTCATGCAGGACTTTTGCAATGAGTTCTTCGGTTTTAAGGTCATAGCCGTAATCGAGTGAAGTCCGGATTTCTTTTACAATGGTTTCTTTCTTCGCTCTTTCATATTCCATCTGTGACACAATGAGAATATCCTTTCCTTCGCGAGGTAAGCGAAGGTAAATAAAAGGGTCTGAAGCGAGAAAACGCGTGGCGTAATACATGTCTGCGTTATGCATGCTTTCGCCGAGCATTAGAAGGGGTTTTGTCTTATATTTTGTGTTCATCTTTGCATCTCTCATCTTCATAGCCTCTAATTACTATTAGCACAATAATTTGTCAGTGCCAAATTAATTATAGATGTACTTCTTTCAGTTATAACCTCTCTCTTCTTGACCTCATCCTCTCAGTCATCCTTTCAAATTCCTTAGATGGCACCGCCCTTCCCGCAGTGCTGAGTTCAATCGCTTCCACGATGCCTCTTAGCTGCTCCCACGGAATG
>JAPDIG010000103.1 GCA_025966525.1 Candidatus Methanophagales archaeon
AATGCTAAATCTTTTCAACGTGGGCGTTTATATGGTGCCTCCATCCACCATTTACACCTCCACTGAGTCTTTTCACGATCTCAACAAACCGATAGAGATAATCTTAGCGTGCACCGCGATACAAAGTATGGTCCTCTTTATTGGTTTGATATTCGCAGTCAATGCGCCGATGAGAAGAAAATTAAAAGCTTTTTTCGTCTCTGTGCCCGTTATCTATGGATTGAATATTTTAAGGAATGTGTTTGTCGCATCGGCATATTTCGGGCAGTGGTTTGGCTCGCCTTTGGAGAGCTTTTATATTGCTCATGGCGTGATTGCGAGGATGGGTGCGATGATTGCACTGATTGTTATTGCCTATGCGGTGTTCATGATACTTCCGGAGGCATTAGACTTAGTAGAGGATTTCTTCCGATTTATTCTTAAATATCCCACAAAAGGAATAAAGAAAGATTGAAAGATGAAAACAGGAAGAGAAAGTTCTTTTGGTAATCGGTCCGGGAAAAGGGTTGAAGTAGGGATAAGGGACGCACATGATGAGGATTTGAAGCGTATAAGTGATGGTATGGGTCTTGCACTAAATTTAGAAGAGATGAAGAGGATAAAACGATATTTCGTGGCGAAAAAACGAGAGCCAACAGATGTAGAGCTACAAAGTATTGCACAGGCATGGTCTGAGCATTGCTGTTACAAGAGCTCGAAGAAAATCTTGCAAGAGTTCATTTTTGGCATAGAAGCGCCGCAAAGCATATTAGTGATAAAAGAAGACGCGGGCGTTCTCGAATTTGACAAGGAGCACGCTTATGTTGTGGCATTCGAGAGCCATAATCACCCCTCTGCAATCGAGCCTTATGGTGGTGCAGCAACAGGAATAGGTGGCATCGTCAGAGACGTAGTTTGCATGGGGGCTCAGCCCATCGCTTTGATCGACCCTTTGTTCTTTGGACATCTGGATTATGGTTATGAAAAACTTCCTGAGGAGGTGAAGCATCCAAGGTTCTTGTTTGAAGGTGTTGTATCCGGAATAAGCGACTACGGGAATCGAATAGGCATTCCGACCTGTGCGGGTATGGTTTATTTCGACGATGGTTACGTTGGCAATTGCGTGGTGAACGTGGGGTGTGTGGGGGTAATGAAGAAGGCGCATTTGAGAAGAAGCATGGCGAAACAAGACGAGGTGCTTGTCCTGGTCGGTGGTAAAACAGGAAGGGACGGCATACACGGCGTTACTTTTGCTTCCGTGGAGTTAACAGGTGAGGAAGAATTCCGGAGCGCCGTTCAACTTGGCGATCCGATAACAAAAGAACCACTAATGCATGCGATATTAGAAGCGAATGAGCGCGGATTGATAAGCGGGATGAAGGACCTCGGTGGTGGCGGGTTATCATGTGCAGTGAGCGAGATGTGCCATGCAGGAGGATGCGGTGCTGATATTTATTTAGAGCGCGTGAAGTTAAAGGAGAAGGGGCTTAGCGCATGGGAAATATGGGTTTCAGAATCACAGGAACGGTTTTTAATTGCCGGTTCGAGAAAGAAAGTGGACGAATTGCTGGCGATATTTGAGAAATGGGATGTAGATGCCGTGATCATAGGTCAAACACAAACTTTTAAAAAAAGTTTGATAAGGATTTTTTTTGAGGGTGAGCTCGTATTCGAGCTGGATACGGATTTTTTGGTTGCATGTCCTGTTTATGAGCGTCCAAAGGAGATAAAGATAAAAGAGAAGGGAGAGGTATTAGTAGAAGAGCCGAAGGACTACAACGAGGTCTTGAAAATGCTACTTGCTGCTCCAAATATTGCCTCGCGGGAGTGTGTTATAAGACAATATGACCATGAAGTGCGAGCTTCTACCGTACTAAAGCCGATGCAAGGGATAATAGGAAAAGAGACGCATGGGGACGCAGCGGTGATAAAGCCGTTAGAAGAGTCTTATAAGGGACTTGCCATTACTTCCGATGTAAATCCGTCTTTCTGCAAACTAAATCCGTTTTGGGGTGCTGCAAGCGCTGTGGATGAAGTATGCAGGAATTTAACCGCGGTGGGTGCAGTGCCACATTCATTTGCTGACTGCTTGAACTTCGGCAATCCGGAGAAGCCGGACCGAATGGGTGAATTCTATGAATGCTGCCGTGGTTTAGGTTACATGGCGTCTTCACTTGGAGTACCTTTTGTGAGTGGTAATGTGAGTTTTTATAATGAATCCGCGGTTATGAATGAATCTATTCCTCCTACACCCACTATTCTTGGCATAGGGCTATGCGAAGATGTAAGGGAATGTATCACCGTGGACATAAAGGAAGCTGGGGATTTTCTTTATGTGATAGGAGAAACGAAAGAGGAGTTGGGTGGGAGTGAGTATTATAAGTTAAGGGATGTAGAAGGAGGATTTGTGCCAAGAACTGATCCTGCGGTCCTAATAAGAAGTATGAAAGCGTTAAGGGACGCGATGGATTTGAGATTAATAGCGAGTTGTCACGATGTTTCAGAAGGTGGTCTTGCGGTTGCAGTATGTGAGATGTTATTAGGCGGTGACATTGGCGCCTCAATTGATATTAGGGGTATGAACCCGGAGCTGAGAAGTGATTACAAGCTGTTCTCAGAATCTAACTCGAGATGGGTGGTGGAAGTGTGGAAAGAGGAAAAGAGGCGGTTTGAAGATATATTGAAGAGAAGAGAAGTTTATGCAACCAAGTTGGGCGAGACAGTAGGAGAGAAGAGGGTTTGTATTTATAATAGGAATAAGGAGTTGGTGGACCTTGCGTTAGAAGAGGTGAGGGGAGCGTGGCTTAGCGGTTTAGAATAGCCGTCGGTATCCCTGAAGGGCTTTATGAATATGCATACTTCCATAGCTCTCCTTTTTCTGTTCCTATTTCCATGTCCTTCCCTTGCGCTATTAGTGAAGACCGAGCTAAAACCTTTGCATAAACACCGATGGTAGCCTCTGAAATTTTATCCCAGTTTAATGCAAGAGTCTTTTTGAATCCTTTTTCTACCATTTCTTCTACTACAACTTTCCGTCTATCTCCATCTTCCTCGGACAGAATTTTTACAATGCTCTCAGCAATGCTTTCAGAGTTGTTAGGCGGTATTTTTATGCCTTCGCCATCACTTATTAGCTCTGAAAGACCACCAATATCAGACACAACCACTGGCGTCTTAGCCGCCATCGCCTCTAAAGCGACTATTCCAAATGGCTCATACAGAGAAGGGACAACCACCACATCTGCTGCTTTTAATACAATTCTAACTTCGTAATCATCCAAATATCCAGTAAAAATAACCTGTTTTGACACACCTAAATAAGCAGCGTCCCT
>JAPDIG010000104.1 GCA_025966525.1 Candidatus Methanophagales archaeon
TTATGATTTTGGGAAATAATATAAGCATGCATAGAATGAAAAAGGTAGAAAAAGCCTCTTTGCTCTGTGGAATTACACTGACCATGCTATTCTTCTTGTCGCTCTATATCAGAGTTGCTATTCCGTATAATACCGTTTTTATTGACTCATTCGTAAGGTTTGGCGGACACGACCCCTGGTATAATATGCGGCTTGTTGAAAATACACTGCATCACTTCCCGCATCGCATCTACTTTGATCCTTTCACCGCTTATCCACATGGAGCATATAACCCTTTTGGGGCTCCGCTATTTGATCTCTCGCTTGCTTTCATCATCTGGATAATGGGACTTGGAAATCCTCTTTCTACTTTGGGTCAGCATGGCATAGAAGTAATAGGAGCGTGTTACCCTGCGGTTTTGGGTGCTCTTACTGTTTTCCCCGTGTATTTCATTGGAAAAGAATTGTATAACAGATGCGCAGGACTTATTTCCGCGGCTCTAATCGCTATTCTTCCTGGTCAGTTCTTGACTCGCTCTCTATTAGGGTTTACAGACCATCACGCTATGGAGACACTTTTAAGCACGATTGTTATGCTTTTCTTTATTCTTGCGGTGAAGAGTGCGAGAGAAAACGAAATAGGATTTTTAAGAAAAGAATGGAGTTCGTTGAGAAAGCCAATGATTTATTCCTCGTTTGCAGGTCTTTTCATGGGGTCTTATTTCCTCGCTTGGGTAGGTGCTCCCCTTTTTATCTTCATTTTGATCATATACGCGTTGGCTCAGCATATTGCGGATCATCTTAGAGGGAAAGAAACTGATTATCTTTGCATTGTTAGCATGCCGGTTTTCATCATTCCTTTAGCTCTGATAGCTCCCGCGCTTTCTTTCGGCTTTCTGTCTAAAATCCACATTATTTCCCTTCTCCTCGGTATAATTGCGTTCTTTTTTCTAACTGCTCTTTCTTTCTCGCGGAAAATAGCGAAAATAAATCCTTACGGGTATCCAATTGCGATTTTAATAATAGCAGTAATATCTTTTCGTATTTTGAGCTTTTTAAATCCTTCTCTATACTCAATGCTCACAGAAGCATTCCTATACGTATTCGCACCTTCAAAGCCTTATTTAACCATAGCTGAGGTTCAACCTATGGACTGGGGTGACTTCTGGAATTGGTTCACTACCACTTTCTTTATCGCGTTCGCTGCTCTCGCATGGATAAGTTATAACATTATGAGGAGATGGAGAGTGGAAGAGATTTTGTTTATCATATGGAGCGCAGTGATACTGTTTGCATGTTTCGGTCAGAACAGATTCGCAGCTTATTATGCGGTTAATGTTGCTATCCTGTGTGGTCTCCTATCCTGGGGGATTATCGAGTTTGTAGTGTTTAGGGGAGAAGGTAAAGAAGAAGGTGAAAAAGAGCGTGGGATAAAGATAGAAAAAGCAAGAGAGAAGATAAAGGGTAAAGGAGAGAGAGGAAGAAAAGCGAAAAAGAAGAAAGCGAAAGAAGCGCAGAGGATCAATGCTAAGAATTTTTTTCGCGCGGATATTATCTTCACTTCCATCGTTATTGGCTTCGTTGTTTTTTATCCTCCCCTTTTTTTCACTCTGGAACATGGTAAAGCCCGAGGGTCTCTCAGCGCAGCAAAATATCCTAGTGGTGGAGGTCCGGGATACGATTGGTATGAATCTCTTTTATGGATGCGAGAAAATACTCCTGATCCCGATGTTGACTACTATGCTTTGTATCCCCATGAAAGAAGGGATTATACTTATCCGAAATCAGCATATTCTGTAATGAGCTGGTGGGACTACGGTCATTGGATCACTTACATCGCGCATAGGATTCCTGTTGCGAATCCTTTTCAGCAAGGGATAGGAGGACCTCTTCAAGGGGATAATCTGGGAGCTTGTGTTTTCTTCATTGCAAAGAACGAATCAGAAGCGAATAAAGTTTTGGATGCTCTTGATGTGAGATATGTGATAAGTGATTTCAAGATGGCAGATGCGATGAACTCCTACTATAATACATACGGAGTGATGACCTTTTGGGCAAATGACACAGCAGGGCATTATAAAGGATACCAAACTGAAGGGGGAATCACGTTTGTGATGGGGGAAAAGTACTTTAACACGATGGAGACGAGACTGCATATGTTCGATGGAAGAGAGGTGCAATTCAAAGGAGGACACATTGGACATTCATCTATATTGTTTGTTAAGCCGTTTCACACGAAGCCACTGCGTCATTACAGGCTAGTACACGAATCTCCAAGATACATGTTCCCTCATGCCGTTCTAAATGCAGCCACAGAAGATATGCTTGGATGGGAATGCGCTGGTAGGAATTATACAGAGGCAAAGAAATTAGCGCCGATGCTTCATTCTGGAGTTCGACTTCCAGAAAATCGTGAATTAATCAGATGGACTCCTCCTTTCATCTCTCCTGTGAGCTTTGTAAAGGTGTTTGAATACGTAAAGGGAGTGAGGATAAAAGGAACTGCTCCTGATGGTTCCGTTGTTGCAATAACGACAAATATAACCACAAACCAGGGAAGAGAATTTACGTACTCTCAAAGGACAATATCCAACGGCTCATACGAGTTTGTTGTGCCGTATTCAACAGAAGGACCGAGGGAAGGAGGCACGAGATTTGATGTTCTCGCTGCTCCTTATACAATAAGAGCTGGGCATATAGAAAACGAGACAATGGTATGGGATATAGAGAAAGGAGTAGAGGTCGATGAAAGAGAAGTAATGGAAGGGAAAACTGTAAGGGTGGATCTCTTTACTTCTTCTAACTATGTTCAGATTGCGGCAAACGATATACGGACCAATGGGCAAAGACACTCACCCGTAAGATGTTCAACGCGCCACATAGACACGCAGTGATGACTCTTCACGACAAATTACGTCCGGTGCTGAGAGGAGATCGGGGGCTGTGGAAGGTTGTTATGGACTCAGTGATAAAAGCGCTGAATGACTCCCTATCGCACTCATTGAGGAAGAGGGTATTGGCTGGTGCAATTATTGTGCTGCACCCCTTTGCCCGGGATATGCGATAACACAGCACGTTCCAGAGAGACAATTTAAGATGATACGGTATTATGGGGCTTATTGTCGTAAGTAGAAATCGAGATATAGCCGCTACTTATCTCATTCAAGTTTAAGTCAGTGTGTTCTGGGGGAATTTTGCGATAATTACGTTCCAAGATGACCTAAATGTGGATCACGAATGGAATTCTTCAAGAAAGATCCGCATGTAATACCTGAAAAATGGGAATTCGGTACTAAACTGGATGATTGAAACTATCTCTGTGCTAGCTAAG
>JAPDIG010000105.1 GCA_025966525.1 Candidatus Methanophagales archaeon
TTCTTGCGTTCTATTACTTAGCTCAGAGACCGGAATCAAAGTAGCTCCCTCTATATGCGCTTCGTTATACTCATCCTCTGCTCTCACATCCAGTAGAATCACATCTTCCGTATCTATCACCCTCTTTGCCTCACCACCAGTGATGTTCACGTATGTTATTTTACCACGGCAGGTTAGCACTATGCTATGCGTTGCATTCACGACTTCACCGTCACTAACGACAGAGGCGTTAATGAAATGGTTTCCATACCTCACTGCACACCCGCAAGCAGGTATTCTGTACGAGAAAACCACTTTATTCTCTCCCAATGTCAAGTTCGCGTCCCTTGAAAAAGAGACAAGATTGCTTCCATGCCTGCCTAGCAAACCCGAAACTTTGATAATAACGTTGCTTACGTTCTCCGACGAATATACCGATAAAACTATCTTCATATTCTCGCTCAGGTGATATATGTCTTTATCTGTGCTCAGGGAAACAATCTTTAGGGCGTCACCTGCTGCGGGAGTGAAGGCAAAGACACTTTGCACACAGAGTGCGAAAGCCGAAAGTATCACTATCGCCGCTACCACTACCGGGAATATTTTATTATTCATTTTCATCTCACCGTCTTTTTATTATAACAATTGTTATATAAATGTTTGATATAAAAATGGGTAAAAGAAGCTTACAATATTTCACGCTTTCGGAGATAGAACCTAGAGTGTGGTTCATGCTCACGGGCTGTAATTTCTGCTGTAAAGGCTGTTTCAGACCTGCGCGGGATGGTGGAGGAATACTGCTCTCCGCGGAGGAAACTATCGAGAGAATGGAGCGCGCGTGCCTGAACTACTATGCGAAGGTTCCCTCGGAGGCGATGATTACTGGAGGTGAGCCTACCCTCGATAAGGCGTATCTATTGCGTTTGCTCACCGGATTAAGAGAGAAAGGATTTGAAAAAATTGTGTTGATGACAAACGGTTATGAGTTAGGGGTGGATGGGGATTATGTCCATGAACTGGAAGAAGCGGGCTTGACCGAGGCACATGTTGATTTGAAGGCTTTTTCCGAAGACATCCACAGGTGGTACACTGGTAAATCTAACAAACCGGTGTTGAGAGCAATTGAGAGGTTGAACGCTTCCAGGATAGAACTGCTTGTTCAAACGATTTACATGCCCGGGATTGTGGATGATGCGGAGATAGAGAAAATAGCGAAGTTCCTCGCTTCATTGAACAAAAACACGAGATACCGTATAAATCCATTTGCACCTACTTTCGCTTATGAAAAAGTAACGAGGCGTCCAACGTTGAAAGAAATGGAGCGAGCTTACGAAGTCACATCGAAATATCTTCCCAATGCTATAATCAGTCGGAGTTGTTATCGCGAATATCCCACGCCACCACCACAGAAGACATGGATAACGGTTTATCCCAACTTAGAAGTCAGGCGCCGTGGGATGAAAGACCAGGCGGAGGAACGATTATCATGGCTCAGCCGAATAAGACCTCGAGAAAGTGTGGTAGGAGATTGGAAGCGAGAAGAGTGGGACTTCAAGCTCAGACATCGTTTGGTCGGTATCTCGGAGGCAAAGAAATACGTGGTTAAAGAAGAAAAGGGCTCAGGTTCGGGACCTGTAAAAGTAAAATTCCCGCTGGCTTTGCATGGTTTGACAAAAACGAGGGAGATAGAACTGGATTTTGACGGTTCTACAACCATAGGAGCGGTGTTAGATAGATTGGTGGAAGAATATGGAGAAGAATTCAGAGAGAAGATAATGGACCAGGGTAACATAAACATCAAGCGCTCTTTTAACGTTTACCTTAACGGGATGAATATCAAAAACGTGCAAGATATAAAAACAGAGGTACATGGAAACGATGAAATAATTATTCTTTCATGGGTGAGTGGAGGTTAGTTAGCACCGCTAAACATCCTTCTTTTATTCTTTTTATAATCTTATCTACTTCTGTTTTTATTATTAGCCGAGTCCACCTCCGTATTTTTCATTTCTCAGTGCTAAGTTCTTCCAGTACTTCCCTGGGCAATTGCTTGGCAATATCTATTTTCTCCACCAACTCCTCTAAGTCCTCAGCCATATTTCACTCACCTCTTCCACAGCTCTTCAAATCTCTCCCTGGAGTCATCTACCGCAACTACTTCCTTTACTTCTGGAATCTTCTCTTTCAGCGTCGCTTCAACGAAGTTCACCAGAGTAAACTGACTCATCGGGCATCCGGCGCATGCGCCACGCAACCGCACCTTCACCGTGCCATCCTCCACGCTCACCAGTTCTATACTGCCACCTTCCATCGCTAAAAGCGGACTAATCTCTTTTTCTATTACCCTTTTTACCTCTTTCAACATTTTATTTATCATCTCTTATCTATTAACAATAACAATCGTTATATAAAAAGGTTGGGTAAGATGAAATTCCCTTGTGAGATAATAGTGTGGGAAGTACTGCCCTGCATACGAGCGGCACTCGCAGAAGAGCTGATTAAAAGAGGGTTATCCCAAAATGAAATCTCTAAGATGCTTGGGATTACGCAGGCTGCGGTATCGCAATACACATCAAAGAAAAGGGGTTCAAGGCTCAATTTTCAGGATAATGCGAAAGAGGAGATTGAAAAACTTGCTGATGACCTCGTGCATGGTTCCGTGGATGACCTTGTCGTGAGGATCTGTCGGATCTGTAAGGTGGTACGTGCAGAGGCGGATGTTTGCAAATTAGAGCTGTGCAATTTTTGAATGAACTTCTTCCAGCGCTATCTCACAAACACCTTGCCCACAGCATCGCGTGATTTATCTCGAGCGAGCGGTCCAGCAAGGGGACGTCATTGAAGCCCAACTCCACAAGCTCCACATCCATGTAAGAGAGGGTCAAAGGTCCCCGCGATATCTCGCGTACCAGACGAGAATTTACACCTACACCTTAGCAAAACACAATAACAAAGGTGAGACAAACGATGGTATCACCGGCACAACGAAATAGAGGGTGCCTATAGGGCAGAGGGATTAGCTCAGAAGAGCGCAAGTTTCGTCTTTCGCACACACAGGTGGAAGCGATGCACACTCGCTATGGATGCTGGGTGATGCCTATACAGAATTCCCGGGGAAATCGGCTGAAGAGCTATACCAGGCAATCAGACGGAATGAGATGAACCCCCGCGGAAGTGCAGCTCCTCTGCGACACTGGATTTTCTGGATGGTCAGTGTGGATGGACACAAGATATCCTTGAAGGCGATAAGCGACTCTGGCGAGATTGTGGATGAGTGCGTGCTTAGAGATAAACTGCACAATCTCTATGCCAAAATTG
>JAPDIG010000106.1 GCA_025966525.1 Candidatus Methanophagales archaeon
TTGACGCATTACGAGAAGGGTAGTGCGAATGGAGAGTGGGAATTCAGCAAGGAGATGGATTACCAGTCAGTGATCAGACCATAGGCTATTGAAACGGAAAACGGGAAAAGATAGGGGGATTTTTTTTATTTTCCCCATTTATTTCTTGAAAGATGAAATGGAAAGGGAGATGAAAAAAGCAGCAAGATGGATAGGTGTAGTCGCAATAGTAGTGGCTCTGATGATTGCTTTCAGCGGAGTTGCCGCAGCAAGCTGGCTTATGGAATATACGCCAGAAAAACAGAACCCCGCTAATGTTGATTGGAAAAGCAGTAGCGGCAAAAATTTTCTCGACAACCCCACGTGGGCATTTGGAAAGGTAGCTACAAAGTGGAACGAATCAGGTTTATTACCGGCTGCAAGCAGTAAAAGGATGAATGCTTATAGTAAGCTGCTTGCGACTGATGTGCAGGCTACGACCAGAGCAGAAGTTGGAATGGCGGGTCATCCTATCTTAAACTATAATATAGATGCTGGAGGTTTGAACTCAAACGAAGAGTCTATGGCTACGGGTAGAATATCAGCAGGCATGAGTGTGTATGTCGTAGGTGATCCCATATTGTCGTACGAAGAGAGGTCCAGTGCGAGTGGCTCGTTTCAGTTCCATAAGGTGATGAGTTACACGTCAAAAATTTTGAGCCCCTAAAAGCCATAAAAGCCACGAAATGAGATTACACAAGAAAATGAAAGAAACAGCGGGAGTGATAAATGCAATCGTTATAGCAGTGGCTCTGATGATTTCGTCCAGCGGCGTTGCCATTGCAAGCTACAATGTATCACCTACGCCTGGGATTGAGACACTTACGATTACAACTGAGGTTGCATGCGATAGAAAGGTGAAAGAAATCGAACACCTCAACTGGGAATGCAGCAGCAATGACCTTCCCGATAACCCTCCTCTTGCATCTGGTGAGAAATATGAATATGGGAAGATAAAGTACAAGGAAAATACGTTTAGCTCAGGCGGTACTACCAATCTCTATAAGGATTTTAAGGTGGATACAGGCAAAATTTCGCCGAATCTGGAAGTGACAAAAAGCATTGGATATACCGCAACGCGTGAAAAGGGCACGTTTAGCCACGCTGAGGGCGTGGATATGTCCCTAAAATCAAAAGGCAGTTGCGTGTATATAGCCGCGGGTAGCTCTCTGAGCATGACCGACGTGCAGGCAACGACTGAAACCAAAGCACAGATGACCCGAGCTCCAGAGTTGCACTACGAAATCTACGCTGGAGAGATAGAAGGACCAGGAACTCCGGCTGAAGGTATTCTAACGGCGGGGATGAGTGCCTCTGTTGAGAATGGGCGTAAGAGGTTGAAGTTTAGTTATAAGACCACTGTGGATGGCACTTTCGAGTTCTTCAAGGTGATGTATTTCAAACCGTAAATAGTATAACGGATATAATTAGAGTAGAGCAAAAATATAAAATGGCATCGGCATCCATCATTTTGCCTCGAAAACCGGGTGATAAGTTGAGGGAGAAGGCATTGGAAATAGGATACTTGCCCGAGGAGTTAGGGGTCGAGTTTGTGCGCAGGTGTTTGAACGAGAAATTAGACCCCGAGGGCTTGATGGAGCATTACCAGACGCTGAGCGAGAAATATCTTGGGGAAGCGAAGGAGCTTTTGAAGGAGCGGTATCTGGTGCAGGCGTCGGCAAAGTTATGGGGTGCGTCTGCACTCGCAGTGAAAGGCGTTGCGGCGAGGAGAGGACAGCAGTTGGAGAAGCATGGTGCTCTGTGGGGTTTTGTTAACACATTGGCAAAAGAGAGCGGGGATAAGGACTTTGTCAGGTTTTTTTATGTGGCAAATAATTTGCATAAAAACTTTTACGAGAACGAGATGCCTGAAGAGACCATAGAAATATCGGCAGAAGACGTGGAGAAACTAATAACAAAGTTAAAGGAGGTGAAATAACAAACAGATGAAAGAAGGATGGTTTATCACAGTTGTAATTTTGCTTTTGAGCTTTTTAACTTTATTTTTATTTTTAATGCTTCCTCAAGCTGCCTTAGCTCAAGAGGGAACGTGGACTCATTCGTCTCCGACATGGGCGATAACTTATATTCATTCCGGAGGTTCGTGGAATGTGAGCCAGAATCATTCACATTTGTATGCCGGAAAGAATCTATCGGAATCGTTTGCACATTCTCTTTATGCCAATGCTTCTGGGGGTGAAAGCGTGATACTTGATACGTGGAGCGTGCTTCCTGCCAGCTACGGGAGTCAGTTAAGCACTGGAACTGCTATTGGCTATGATTCTTTGGGCACTGAGGGGCAGTTGACCACGAGAGAAGGAACGGACGTCGGATTTTACTCACGCGGCATTGGTTGTCTGGATGCTTCGGTAGGCTCACAGGTCGCGCTCACTCGAGGAATCGCTCATTCCAGTACAAGAGTAGAAAAGGGGATAGGTTATGACTTCTCATCCCGGGGTAAGGGAAGCGTAGAGGTAGGATGCAATTCCGTAGCTATTGGTGATGCTCATGGCACTTACAGTCAGCACATCACTGCGGATGGTGAATTCAACATTTACTATAGTGCAGATATTAGCCTGCGTGGAAACCCTTCGTGCCCTTTTTGGGGTGCGCCATGAGTGGGGGTTATTTTATAAACGAGTTATAAGCATAATATAAGGCGAAGAAAATGAAAAGAGCGGTGCTTCTCGCAAAAGGGAGGGTTCAACGTGTTGGGTATCGGGACGAAGTGGAGGAGAGAGCGAGGCAGCTGGGAATATCGGGGTTTGTTGAGAACGTTAAGCCTTATGATGTTAGAGTCGTTGCGGAAGGCGAAGATACAAAAATGGAGCAGTTCATCGAAGAAATAAGGATTAAAAGATACCCAATAGACGTAGAGCATTTAGAAGTCCAATTTGAGGATTATAAGGCGGAGTTCGAATATTTTGAGATAAGAAGGAGTAATTGGCAGGAAGAGTTAGGTGAACGTTTGGATACCGCCGGGAAATTGCTTTATCGATCAGTCGAACTCGGTGAAGAATCCGTATCGATAGGAAAGAAGATGCTGGAAAAGCAGGATATGATGCTTGAGAAGCAGGATATGATGCTTGAGAAGCAGGATATGATGCTTGAGAAGCAGGATATGA
>JAPDIG010000107.1 GCA_025966525.1 Candidatus Methanophagales archaeon
TCCCGCAACAATCGGTTCGGGATTGATTTTGAGTGCGGGCATTTCTATACGCTTGATTTTCGCACCAACCATTTTTGCTGCAACTTCGTATTCTCCATAGGTATGCTTCAACATCAGCGCCCTATCTTTAACAAAAGAAAGTGCTACGAGCTGTATTAGTTCTGAAACGCCAGCTCCTACCAATACTTCCTCCTCCCGGCATCCAAATTTTCTCGATATTTTCTCTCTCAACTCGCTGCATTCTGTATCTGGATATAAATTTATTTCCGCCATCGCCTCTTTTATCACATCGAAAACAAAATCCGGTGGTCCATAAGGGTTCAAATTCACACTGAAGTCGATTATTTCGTTCTTATTATCACTTTCCCCCTTTCCTCCATGCTCACAAATTTTTATCCCATATAAAGGTGTTCTTGGTTTGACCATTTTTTACATGCCATTTCTCAATAAAAATAAAGAAGTGCCATAATCACGATACAAAGAAAAGCGAAAATAATTGCACTTCCTTTTGCAATTCTTAATGCTTCTTCTATATTCTCGCTTCTCGCACCTTCAAAGCGTTCGCCTACGACGTAATGCCCGACCTTCTCCAGCCTCACTTTTAACACCCGGCTCATCGCCTTTATTGTCAAATGAACTCTTTCGTTCTTATAACCATGACCAAGATCTCCCAAATCTCCCGGTTTTGAACTACGCCTACTCAACAACAGAATTAAACCAGCAGCAATCCTTTCCGGTATGTAATTCATCACGTCATCTGCTTTCGCGGAAAACCAGCCGAAATGCTCGTATCTCCTGGTTTTATACCCAATCACCGCATCTAACGTATTTACCACTCGATAAACCATAGCACCAAAAACGCCGAATAAAGAGAAATAGAAGAAAGGAGCTATGACGGAATCAGTCGTATTCTCAGCCACCGACTCTATGGTTGCGGAGTTGAGTTGCTCATCACCCAAATCCGCAACTCCCCGGCTGACTATCTTTCCTACTGCTGCTCGCTTAGCTTCCAAGCTCGGCGCTTCCATCGCTTTTCTCCCGTATCTTTCCAATCCTTTTATCGTGAAGGTCATCTTGAAAATAAGCGAGCCTAAAACAATATATAGAAGTTCGGAAGGTATAAGGAGAAGCATTAAACAGGGTATGGAGAAAACAGAAATTGTAAGCATTGCATACACCGCACCAAGAATTTTTTCTCTCTTTGCATCTCCCCTCTTTGTTACCCTGTCAAAGAAACACATCAACCGGCTTATCCATACGATGGGATAAAATTTTTCTATTTTCTCCGGCGGGTCGCCTACACCGAGATCTATAAGTATAGCAAGTGAGAAAATAACAATTTGGTCAAGGAGCAAATTCATCTTTTGTTTTTTGATTTTTGTTTGTTATGGGAACATTTTTTCCATCCTTTCCATCCCTTCTAAAATATCTTCTATCGAAGCTGCGAATGAAAACCTCACGTAGTCTTTTCCCGCGAGACCAAATGCTGAACCCGGTGTAACAACAACATATGCTTCCCTTAGCAATCGCTCCGTGAATTCTATATCATTTCCATGATTTGACGTGTTTACAAAGGCATAAAAAGCACCTTCCGGGTTCAAGCACCGCAGCCCTATCTCGTTTAGTCGCTTCACAGTAACATCTCTTCTTCTTTTGAACTCCTCTATCATTCCCTCCACGCATTCCTGTGAGCTTCTAAGTGCAGTTAAAGCTGCAAATTGAGCAAATGACGGTGCACAGGTCACCGAATGCTGCTGTATCTTTAGCATTCCTTTCGCTATCTCTACTGGTGCAACCGCATAACCTACTCGCCAGCCAGTCATTGCATAAGTCTTCGAGAAACCATTTATGATGACTGTTCGAGATTGCATATCGTCAAAAGAAGCAATACTCACGTGCCTTCGCTCATATATGATCCTCTCATATATCTCGTCAGAGAGCACAAGGAGGTCATGGTCAACTGCGAATTCCGCAATTTCTTTCAACTCGTCATCGCTGAGAACATACCCGACTGGATTATTTGGACTGTTTATTATCATCATTTTTGTGTTTTCGGATGCCACAGACTCCAGCGAATTATATTTCACTCCCTCTTCCAGCCTCTTAACCCACTTTGGCACCCCGCCTGCTATTTTCACCGCAGATTCAAGCGTAACCCATGCAGGGTCAAGCAAAATAGCCTCGTCTCCTTCGTCTAAAACGCTCATCATCAATTCGTATATCGCCTGTTTCGCACCAGGCGTTACTATCACGTTTTCCAACGAAGCATCAACCTTATTTTCTTCGCGTATCTTCTTCGCTATCTCCTCTCTCAACTCTTTAATGCCTGCACTGCTCACATAGTGCGTGTATCCAAGGTCTAAAGCGTGCTTCGCTGCTTCGCAGATATGCTCCGGAGTTTTAAAGTCCGGCTCACCGAGCGAGAAGTTCAGGACTTCTTTCCCCTCTTCCTGCAGCTTCTTCGCTATCTGCCCCATTTTTATGGTTGCTGATTCCTCTATCCCACTTAATCTTTTTGACAGCATTTTACACATTACACCATAAAGGCATGAGTTTATATTTGCACTTATTAAATATAAGGGTGAATAAAAAGGATGAATTAGTTGCGCTCATCAAGTAGCTGACGATTGTGATCTTTTTGTTACGAATATCTAAAAAATATGATAAATTGGGCGATTATAGGATATTATAGCGTCTCACAATTGGAATCAGTTAAAAAAGCGAAAACTTTAAGTAGATATAAAACCCTGAATTTTACAGGAGGTGGAGGGAAAAAAAAAATGGCAGAAGGAATTTGTTATGTATGTAACCAATCATTCTCCGCAGCGAACAAGGATGCAGCAATAGATAAGATAGTGGAACATATGATGGCCGCGCATCATGGTGGGATCTGGGGAGATGCGATGCAGGCAAAAAATGCGTTCGCCAAATGCCCTGTATGCGACGCTGATATAGGTAAGCCTTTTGCTAAGTGCCCCAGTTGTAGTGCGGATCTCATAGAGCAATATGCAAGGAAGGTAGTTTCGCGTTACGTACACTAACTAAAGTAGAGATAGGAAGTTAAGAGAAGTGGGCTTCCCAAAAGCTCACTTATTTTTTTCTCTTCT
>JAPDIG010000108.1 GCA_025966525.1 Candidatus Methanophagales archaeon
TAAGCAAACTTGTCTTTCCGGAGCCTGAGGGACCCATGACAGAGATAAACTCACCTGCTTCTATGCTCACGCTCACGTTATCAAGTGCTTTGGCACTCCATCGAGAGAGTTCATAAACTTTTGTTACCTCTTCCAACTCAACTACTTTTATCTCCGCTTCCACGAGTATGCAATCAGTCCGATAACGAATATCGCAGCAACAACGAGCACCACAATCACCGAAACCGGTAACTCGTCAGAACCTGTCGTCGTTCCCTGGTGGTGTTCTATCAAAATGTATTCGGCCTTTGAGAACAGATTCCCATCCTCATCCTTGTATTCTATGATGAGGGGCACCTGTGTCATATTTTGCAAGCTTTTGACGTCGTAAACAGTGAAGAGAGGGAGTGAGAAGACTTTTGGCTGGTGATTATCACTTCATAATCCTCTTACACACCTCAAGATAGACCTCTGAAAGATCCCCTTTTCCTTCACGGAAAACATCTTTATCCAAACTTATTATCTCTCCCCTCTCTTCGTATGCTTCTTTATCCCAGAACCTGCACACATCCGGCGTGCCAACTTCATCCGCGAGAATTATTCCCCTTCCCTCTTTGCTTCTGCCATATTCCAGCTTGAAATCCGCCAATATTATTCCCCTTTGGGTTAAATAAGACTGCATTATATCTCCCACCCTCCTCGTCTCCTTTTTTATATACTCTATTTCTTCTCTGTCCATCCAACCACTATCTATTATCTCTTCCTCTGTTATCGGTCTGTCAATACTTTCGAACTTAGTGGTAAACTCCAAAAAACTTTTGGTTAGAGGCACCCCCTCTTCCTTTTCTCCTTCTTGCACGAAGAAATCGCTGCTTATATCCACCTCCCCTCTTTGATATCTTTTCCATAAAGACCCGTACAGGAAGTTCCGTGCTATCACCTCCAGAGGCAAAAGACTCACTTCCTCCGCCACTAACTCGTTTGGCGGCACGTATTTTTTGAAATGCGTTTTTATTCCTTCGGCTTGCAAGAGCTCAAACCAGAAACAGGATAATTTACAGCAAATTTCTCCTTTGTTCTTAAAAGATGCCTTTTTTTTGCCATCAAATGCTGTAACTCGATCGGTAAATACAAAAATAATATCTCCATTGGATTGATAAATGTCCTTCGCTTTTCCACTTCTTATGTACTTTTTCTTCATTTGATCTATCCAACTATTATTTAAATATAAATCCTTTTCTTTTATTTTAGAAAAAGAAAAGCCTGTTCGGAAAAAGGAAAACACCTAAAAATGAGAGCAGCAAGCGTAAAAAGGAAGACAAAGGAGACGAATGTCGAGGTGGAATTGAACCTAGACGGCGTTGGAACGAATGACATAAGCACAACGATAAAATTCTTTGACCACATGCTCGCTACTTTTTCAAGGCATGGATTTTTTGATTTAATGGTGAAGGCAGAGGGTGATTTACGCCACCACGTGATAGAAGACACCGGGATTGTGTTGGGTGAAGCGTTTAAAAAAGCAATTGGCGGAGGTAAAGTTGAATCTGGGGAAAGAGAAAAGACCGTGAGGTTTGGCTATGCAATTGTACCGATGGACGAATCCATTGCAAGATGCGCAGTGGACATAGGAAGTATAGGAGGAGAAGGGAGAAGTTATACAGTGTTCGAGGCTGACTTCAGTAAGGAAAAGGTAGAGGATATTAACACTGAGAATATACCACATTTCTTCAATTCTTTTGCCATGCACGCAAGCTTCACCATTCACGTCTATGCACGGGGTGAGAACGAACACCACAAGATAGAAGCGATTTTTAAAGCCCTGGGAATTGCATTGGACAAGGCTACGAGGATTGAAGAGAGAAGGTAAGCGAAGGAAGGCGCGAAAAAATTAGAGACTTAATTAAAATAGTTAGGTAGAAGGAATTTTAGTCAAGGTTTTTGCTGGCGGTAAAGAAAGTTTGTTATGTGGACAGAAAAATACAGACCGAAGAGGTTGGATGAAATCGCAGGGCAAGCCCAGGTGGTGAAACGGCTAAAAGGGTTTATCAAGGAGAAAACAATACCAAATCTCTTACTCTGGGGTCCAAAAGGTACAGGTAAGACCTCTTTGGTTTATGCCCTTGCGAAGGAGCTATATGGCTCTCATAACGAGAACCTCATGCTTATAGAAACCTCTGATTTCGTTGAACAAAGGAAAAAATGGCTGCGGGAGGATAAAAGGTTCAAATTCTTTTACGATGAGCAGAAATCGGCGATAGATATTTTTAAGGAAATGATAAGGGAATATGCAGCGTTGTCGCCCCTAAATGCCCCCTTCAAACTACTGTTTTTCAGTAATGCCGATTTTCTTCCCGGGAATGTGCAACAAGCTTTACGAAGAGTTATAGAACGGAGCAACAAAACATGCAGATTCATTTTCTCCACTACAAGACCTGCTGGTGTGATCCCTGCGATAAGGTCGAGATGCCTGAACCTTCACTTCGCGCCTTTAGATAAAAGCGGTGCGATGGATACATTAATAAAGTCAATAGCCGAGGAAGAAGGTGTAAAACTTACAGAAGGTGGTTTGAAAACGCTAAAGAGATATGCGAGGGGGGACGCTGGTGCTGCTATAAATATGTTAGAAGCGGCAGCAATGACAACGCCAAAAGTGATTAATGCGTACAGAATAGAAGAAGTAGTGCGGAATGCGTTTTTTCAAAGATGGAAAGCAGAGGAGTTGATAGATTCTGCATTCGAGGGGCGGTATAAAGATGTGAGAGCGGGCTTAGAATATCTGATAAAAGACGAGCGAATAGGAGGAAAAGAAATTCTGGTTGAGATACACGCGGCGTTGCGAAGGAAGATGGAGAGGGCAGAATCGAAAAAATTCGCAAAACTTGTGTTATACGAAGCTGAAGCGGATTTTGAACTTTGTAATTCCTTAAATACAATCATACACTTAGAAGAGATGATGACACACTTTTTCGTTCTTAACCGAAGGTAAAAAAGTTGTTGCCAAGCTTTCTTTGCACGCCAACTATTTTCGCAGCAGGAAGCGTATACGTGCCTGGACCACAGCCAA
>JAPDIG010000109.1 GCA_025966525.1 Candidatus Methanophagales archaeon
TCGAAGACTACCGTCACGTTCTCGGTAATATTGCCCGTGTTCTCGAGCGTTGCCGTTATCGTCACATTTTCGCCAATCTCAACGCTTTCTGGCGATACTGTTACACTGGTAACCGTTACATCTGCTTCTGATGCTGCTGCAGCACCCATACTCAAAAACAGCGCTGCTGTCGCTAAAATAACTAAAAACCTTAAAGGCATTTTTTTCATTTTATTCTATTCACCTCCTTTTTGTTCCTCCTCTTTACTTTAAAGGGATTTACTTATATGTTAATTATGGTATAAATAACTATCGGAAAAAGGGAAATACTATTGCCTCTTTTCTATCCCATTTCTGGGCGTAAACAAGTGTGTGATAAGCTTCATGAATAACAGTTGGGTTCGTAGCAGGATTAGGGATGGATTCCAGCCTTTTTGCTTCTGGATAGTCATGATGTAAAACAAAAAAAAGGGGATAAAAAAAAACCTTTCCCTCAAAATTTTGCATTTCTCTTAGCTGCCCCTCCAGATTTACTTACTCCTTTCAATTAAAAAGGGACTTTGAGGAAAATTCTTAGACAGGCAGGTATATCCGTAGAGGAATTTAATGAAGCGTTATAACCTACATCGGGACAGGACGCCCGGTGGGCTTTTAGGGCCGCTTTAATTCCTTTCTGCACGCGCATTTTGCAGCGAAAGTCCCAGCCCCAACGCCATTGTCTATATTTACCACTGCTAACCCTGGCGAGCAGCTCTGAAGCATAGAAAGAAGCGCAGCTACACCTCTTCCTCCCAGTCCATAGCCCACAGAAGTGGGAACTCCTATCACCGGAACATTTACCAGACTTGCAACTACGGAGGGCAATGCACCTTCCATACCTGCGACCACGATTAGCGCTGCAACTTCCTCGTTTATAATAGCCTCAAGAGGTTCTACCAGCCGATGTATGCCGGCAATGCCCACATCATACGCTTTTATCACCTCACATCCACACGCTTCGGCAACAACCCTTGCTTCCTCTGCAATAGGTATATCAGCAGTTCCAGCAGCGATTAGCCCTATTTTACCGGTCTTTTCAAATTCATAACCCCTCTTCTTTACGATTATCGTTTTCGCAACCGCGTGATAATCAATTTCAAACTCATCCTTTTGTTTTTTCAGAAGCTTTTTTATCTCTGCCACATCTTTTGCCCTTGCCCTGCTTATCAACGCAAAATTCTTAGTAGTTGCGAGTGCCACTGCTATGTCAGCCACGTCAGCGCTGTTTTTTCTCTCGGCGAAGATTATCTCGGGTATGCTGGTCCTGTACAGTCTGTTCACGTCTATCCTTGCAAAATCTTTTACTCTTCTTACGCCTTCCAACTTCAGTTCCTTGCACGCCTCTTCTATATCTATTTTACCACTTGCAAATTGCTTCAATATCTCTTCCATGCACTTTCTTTAAAAAGAAAATAAATCTTTTGGTAGAAAAGGTTTATGCAAAAACAAAAAGAAGAATATTTTAAGTATCATCCGAATGCATACTTAGAGCGTAAAAGGAACGTTGCAAGGGGATTGAATGCGAGGACAAAGATACTTAGGGTGTTGACGATGGCAAGCGCAAAAAGTAAAGGTGAGGAAATACGTGAGAAAGAAAATAAACTCACGATAAGGGGGGTATCGAAGTTGGCAGCTATGAGTTATCCCTCTTCCTTTCATCACTTACGATTGTTGGAAGAGGAAGAGATAGTGAAGCGCGAGGGAAAGAGACCGTATAAATGGATATTAACTGGGAAAGGACAAAAGAGCCTTGATGAACTCGATTTTGAGCTTGGAGAAGAGAAAAAATGGAAGAAGAATTGTTGATGATCCCGGGACCGGTACCGGTATTACCACGTATCTTGAGAGTGATGTCGAAGTCGATGATATACCACCGTGGCGATGAATTCGGACAGTTATATAAGGAGATAGTGGAATCGCTTAAGGAGATATTTCAAACGAGGAACGATCTCTTCGTGCTGAGCGGGTCAGGAACATGCGCAATGGAAGCCGCAATAGGAAATCTTCTCAGCAAGGAAACAGGAATAGTGTGCATAGCAAATGGCAAATTTGGTGAACGCTTTAAAGAGATCGCGGATAGGTATGAAGCAGACGCTGTTACACCTGTGAATGTCGAATGGGGCAGTTCAATGGAATTAGAAGCGGTAAAGGAAGCGTTGGATAACAGTTCCAGTCCTACGGTGGTTACAATGGTGCACAATGAAACGTCCACGGGCATTCTCAACCCCGCGATGGAAGTGGGAAAACTTGCAAAAAAGCATGATGCTGTTTTCGTGCTCGATTGCATAACCTCCATAGGAGGTGATGAGGTCCCAGTGGATGAGTTTGGTGCAGATATAGCCATTGTGGGCTCGCAAAAATGCCTGGGTGCACCACCGGGGATGTCTGCAATCTCAGTTAGCGAACGCGCATGGGATTTGATGCGTGATAATAAAAGAAGACCTTATTATATGGACCTTGTTGCTTATAAGAAGAGTTTAGAGAAGAAACAAACGCCTTACACGCCAGCTTTGCCCCTTTTTTTCGCACTCAAAGAAGCTCTAGTGGTGATAAAGGAGGAGGGTATAGAGAAAAGAATAGAGAGGCATAGAAGGCTGGCAAAGGTGGTTCGAGATGCAGTTACCGACTTGGGACTCAGTTTATTCCCGAAGTTAAACGAGATAAGCGATTATTCCAATACCGTCACCGCGATTAACATTCCACAGGCTAACGGCATCACGGATGAGCAACTCAGAGGAGGTATGAGAAAGCGAGGTGTAATAGTTGCAGGGGGTCAGGGTAAACTGAAGGGTAAGATATTCAGGATAGCTACAATGGGGAATATAACAGAGAAGGAAGTGTTGAGAACTGTTAAAGCGTTGGAAGAAGTGTTGACGGAAACTTCTATCGCTTCACCACATACACCGAAGTAGCTTTAGAGGTTGCATAGACCTCATCTCCTTTTCACAGCTCTCACTTGATTGTTTGGTAATAAGAGCAACAATTCATTCATTACTCTATATG
>JAPDIG010000110.1 GCA_025966525.1 Candidatus Methanophagales archaeon
CTGAAACAGGCGTATTTTGTACTCGCAAACCGCGTTGATATCGCACTTATGAAAGTATTTATCATCAAAAAACATCACTACAAGATAGAACAAAATGGGCGTGAGTTTTGGAGAACCGTGGGTGTTGATATTTCTGTGGGTTATTCCCCTGCTATACTATTTTTACAGGACTTACTGCAAGAAGCGTAAAGAAGCGGCGTTGAAATTCAGTACCTTGAGTGTTATAAAAGAAGCTTCGGGTAGAAACAAACGTGGCATCACATTCCGGGCTCATTTGCCTTTTATCATCCTTATCATTGCTATTGCTTTGATTATCGTTGGCCTTGCCGATCCGATGATTCCGCTGAAACGAGCTAAGGCGGGTGTTAACGTGGTCTTAGCGATTGATGATTCCGGCAGTATGCAGGCAACTGATTATCAGCCAACGAGATTAGAAGCTGCGAAAGACGCAGCGGAAACGTTGATAAAGAGCTTGAAGCCGAAGGATAACGTGGGTATCGTCATATTCGAATCCGGTGCTACTACCGCTTCCTATCTCACCCCCTTTAAAGATAAAGCGATAGAAAAATTAAAAGGGATAGAACCGCGAACAGGGCGAACTGCGCTTGGTGATGGTCTCACACTCGCGATTGACATGGCTACTTCCATCCCGAACAAGAAGAAAGTGGTGATTTTACTGAGCGATGGCGTGAACAATGCAGGTGTTGTGAGTCCGCAGGAAGCAATTCAGTTCGCGAAAACAAACAAAATACAGGTTTATACCGTTGGACTTGGCTCTGAGAAACCGGTGGTCATCGGCTATGATTTCTTTGGTAATCCGCAGTATGCCGAGCTTGATGAACAAACGCTGAAAACAATCGCCGCAGAAACTGGCGGGAAATACTACAAGTCTGTGAACGAAAAGACGCTGGATGAGATTTACGCCCGAATCGGTGAGCACATAAAGCGAGAATGGGAAGACACCAGTATAAAAGATTGGTTCTTCATCACAACTTTTATAATGCTATTGGTAAATATGTATATAATCTACGGTAAGTACAAGGTGGTTGTGTGAGATGAGTATAGGGAAGAAGGCGGTAGCCATCCTCTTGATTTCCGCATTCTTCTTCGGTGTCACGTCAGCGTCAGCAGTAGCGAAAACGCTTGTCGTACGTAAAGTCGTTGAAAACGGTGATAACATAAAAGTGGGTGATGAGGTTACTATTCTTCTTCAGTTTAAGAACCCCTTTACGCAGGCGATACCTCTCCAGATTGTGGACCGGAACGTATTCGGGAATAACGGGCTGGACATAAAATGCCTTGAATATACGCTGCCTGCGAAGGAAGAATCGACAATGGCTTACGACCCGATAGTGCCTTTCAAACCCGGTAAGTACACCCTGGACGCAGCAAAGATAACCTACATCAATCCCGAAACGGGCAAGCGCGAAACGGTGGAATCGAACTCGCTCGACCTCGAAGTGAACGCCAATAATACTTTGCAACCGCAGGCACAGGGCATTACCACTATTTATCAATGCAATGGCACTAATATCCGTTCCACTTCTTATTCGTCCTACGGTAGTTCTTTCAATATCCAGATTGGCGGTTCCAGCTACGGTAACGAAGAACAGCAATCAGGGGGTCAGCAGCAAGAGGAGATAGAAAAACGTATGACGAACAATCAAATCAGTCAGAATACGGATCAATTGAAAAAAGAGCTGGAAAAGGAGATGCAAGAGCAAAAGAAGTTAGAGGAGCAAATCCAAAAGGAGCTTGCTAAAAACCCGGACTTCCTGAGATATAATGAACAATTAAGAAATACGGGCTTTAATCAGACACCTCCTTCTTTTAATCAGGTATCTCAGAACTATACTCAGGTAACTGTACCTTATAGGAATGAAAGCACAGGTGCAGAAAGAAGAATCAAGGCGGACTACATTAATGGAACTATTCGGAATGTTACTTTAGTAAGCATACCCGAGCAGAAAGAAGAGAGTAATAATCCATGGTGGCTACTGCTCTTGGTTCCCATTGCAGGAGTTATTGCCACCGGGTGGTTCATCTTTGGCAAATATCGTAAAAGAACGCAGAGACAGGAGGCTTCGACATTTGCCATAGAGCAAGTCGCTACCGCAGACTATGTGAGCGATGCGAGAAGAATGGTTGAAGAAGCCGAGCGGTTATTCAGGAATAAACGTGAAAAAGACGCCTACGAGCGTATATCACAAGCATTACGTTTCTATTTCTCGTATAAACAGGGCATTAAGAAGGAATTGTTAAAGACCGAATTGATGGATGCTTTGAGAGGAAAGGTGGACGCAGACATGTATTCAAAGGTGCGGGAGTGTCTGGATTGGTGTGAAAGAGTAGAATTTGCAAAGTATAAACCCAATGAGAAAGATTTTGACAAAATTGTAGGGATAACTAAGGAAATAATTTTATAACAGCCATTAATTAATGCTCGCTGAAATGAAAAAAGGATACATAACAGAGATATTCAGCTCTTTCCAGGGTGAAGGACCTCTTGCAGGTAGGCGACAGCTATTCATTAGATTTGCAGGCTGTCCTCTCTCTTGCTTTTATTGTGATACTTCTTATGCAAGGAACTTCAGACAAAAATTCTGCACTGTACTTTTCCACGGTAAGAAAGCCAGAATTAAACGAAATCCATTATCCACTGACGAAGTAATGGATTATGTGAGAGAACTGCTCACTCCAGACGTCCACAGCATTTGCTACACAGGTGGTGAACCTCTTTCTTCCGCTGCGTTCGTAAAAGAGATAGCAGCCGAAGCAAAAATGATGCAGCTTAAAAATTTTTTAGAAACAAGCGGGAATTCGGCAAGAGCTTTCGCATCCTTAGCTGATTACTTTGATTTCGCATCTATTGACATAAAACTGAGGACTCACAGAGCAGTGGAGGAAAAAGACTATGATAAACTGTATAGTAATGAACTTGAATGCATAAGAATTGCTGTTCGCAGAGGAATAGAAACGGTAGCGAAGGTAATAGTAATAAAAAACAC
>JAPDIG010000111.1 GCA_025966525.1 Candidatus Methanophagales archaeon
TCAATTTCGCCTTCTGCTTTAAATGATTTCACCTCGATAAGCCTTTTCGCTTCTTGTGAAGTGCTGAGTATGTCGTATCCCAAGAATCTTGCAGACACATCCTCAGGATGCCTACCATTCTTCCGCTCATATTCCATAACGAACCTCATACCAGCAAGTTCCACTGCTCTCCGAAGCTCCGGGTCTCCTTTCTCTTCGCCATCCAAATCTTTAGGTTTTAAAACAATGCCACAGCCTATCGGACCGCACAACTTCCAGGAGATGCTTCTCGCCCTCTCTAAATTGTTTGACAGTTGCTGATACTGCTTTCTAAGCTCTTTTATCTTATCGCTCAGTGCTGGAACCAGGTAATTCTGCCCTTTTGCCTTTGCGTCCTTTATCTTCTCGTTTTCGATTATTATTCTCCAATCAAATTCGGCTGTTATCAATTTCCTTTCCAGTTCAATATCTCTTTGATGTTTTCCGTTGACATAGCCTTCGATGTCTTTAATCGCTATCGCAATATCGTCTTCGGTTGGAACGCCCGATAGCGATACACCAATATTCCCGTTATAGCTATGGTTATCGTTTAAAGACGCAAAATCCCAGATTCTTATAGCATCAAAGACCTCAATCCCGCTTTCTGTTTTATATATGAGTACAGGTTCAGCATAGATTTCATTTTCTAAGCCGTCAAAAAACCTCAAGATGTAAGGGAATATTACACCTTCCTCTTCTCCTTTCAAAAGGGCTACTGGCTCAAAACCCATTGTTGTGCGTAATGCCGATTCCAATGCGGGGTTTCCCAACGCAATAAACGACCCTTTCTTCTTTGCTTTTCTATCGAATGTTCCTATAAATTCATAAAACTTATCCTCATACCTTGGCAGAGTTCCTGCACAGCTAATATCCTTAAGTCGTGTCGCAGGCTTCATGTAGATGGCGTATGTTCCGTCACCCTTTGGCGCATAGTCACCATATTCTCCAAGCGATAAATAACTCAAGAGAAAACGCTCAATATCAAATTCCCCTACTCTCTCTGTCATATCCCGTGATAAACTCGAAATCTCGGATAAATCAAACCTCTCACTGACAAGGAAATCCTCTATCTCTTTCAAAAGATTCAATTTTCTATCCAATAACTCCTCTACTTTCTCTATAGCTTCTGCATCGCTCATAATCCTCGATATTTTGAACAATTCCATTATTTCACCCTCGGAAATCAATGCACCTATAACATCAACCGCTCTATCTCCGAATATCGCCCTTATCTCCTCTATTTTCTCTAATAACTTATCCAGAACCTTGTTATCTATGGGAAAAGCCGTCTTGTAATTATAAACATACACCTTTTTCTCTTGACCATACCGGTAAACCCGCCCGATTCGCTGCTCCAACCGATTAGGATTCCATGGCAGTTCGTAATTTATCACGATATTCGCAAATTGGAGGTTAAGACCTTCCCCTGCGGCTTCCGTGCCAAGCAAAATATCGGCTCTTTCTCGGAATAAATCTCTTTGTTGCTCTTTCTCTATGATGTCCATCCCACCGTGTATCTGGGCGATAATAAAATCTTCTTCTTCCAGTAATTTCTTCAGATAGGTTAGGGTGTCTTTAAACTCCGTGAACACAATTATCTTGTCTTCAGAGCGTTCCTTTTTTATCACTCTAAAAAGCTCTAATAATCTCCTGCTCTTGCTATCTCTGCCCTCCTTAACGAGCTTCTCTCCCATCTCTATCAACTCATCCAATTCTCTTAGTTCCTCCTTTATCTCATCACCGAGAGAAGCAGTAGCTGCAAGCAAAATTTCTTCTGCTTTTTCTCTTGCCTCATCATTACTCTGGTCCAGCGCATCGAAAAAATCCTCTTCCGCATACCCAACTTCAAAATCCACGTAAGGCTCTAAAATCCTCTTCTTTCTCTTCTTCAGCGACTCTACACCGGCATGGAGCGATGATGCTACCCTTCTATGAAGGATATATAGTGCAAGGATTGCAGTTGTTTTCTTCCGTTCCTCCGCTTTCCGATAGTATCGGTTCACATAATCGCCCACGGCATCATAAAATTCCTTCTCTTCTTCTGTATATGTGACGTCAACAGTTACAGGCTTCGCCCTGCTCGGAAAGATTCTATTGCCCTCGAAGTCCGTAATTTCTTCCTTTAAACGTCTTATCATCATCGGCTCTAAGTACCTCTTAAGTTCATAAACGTCTTCTTTCGGCTCGAATCTGTTGTCAATGAGCTTCAAAAGCGCAAGGAAGTTCTCGATCTTACCATCATGCGGCGTTGCCGTTACTAAAATCATGTGTTGTGTTCTCTCACTCAATAATTTACCGAGATTATATCTCAGTGTTTCGGGTCTCAATTTGTGCGCTTCGTCAATAACTATCAAATCCCATTTTGAATCTCTGAGAATCTCCAACTTCTCTTCTTTTCTACCGTAATCCATCGAGATAATTACTTTTTCCTTCTCCTTGAATGGATTTCCTTCTATGCGTCCACGGATTATCTCAAATTCTTCCTCAAATTTTTCTTTTATCTCTTCTTCCCATTGTATCTGCAAACCCGCAGGACACACGATTAAAATTCGCCTGATTCTATTTCTTAGAAGGAGTTCTTTCATGACCAGGCCAACGATGATTGTCTTTCCCAATCCAACGTCATCTGCTATTAATATCCTCAGCCTGCTTTCTAAGCCGCTACGTGGTCTGAGCATGTCCATCATCTTTACAAAAGCCTCAATTTGATGCGGCAATGGGTCAATCTTTCCAACTGCAACTACCGATGCTGGGTCGAATATATGCTTGAGATGCAGTCTGTAAGCATCAACCGCGAGTTTTAATTTTAAGGCAGGGTCAAATTTACCATTTTCTATCCGAGCTTCTATCTCTCCTAATGTTATCATATATGTCGCTATTCCCC
>JAPDIG010000112.1 GCA_025966525.1 Candidatus Methanophagales archaeon
ATATGCTGGGATTACGAGAGATATTTGCATAGTTTTATCGTCTGAATTTCTTATATAAATATTACTTTGACTTTCAGTATCTCCGAATACATTTTTGGGGTGATAACAAAAGAACATATTCCGAGCGTTTCTAACAAATAAAAATCAAGCATATTCAGCCCTAAAATTCATAGACGCTGGCATACTTATCGAATTAAGGGACAGAAAAAGCAAAAAATACCCTCCTCTTTGAGCATCTCGATTACCAATGCTTCAATTATGCTCATCCTGAACAGGATGTTGACAAATCTCCTGAATGGAACACGCCATTTGAAGAACTGCCACACATTGTACAGCATGCATTCAATTTATGTGAAATTCAAGTATTGTGCAGCACCTTTATTCTGCAAGGATATATATGGCTTTCGGAGATACTGTTTTACGATTTTACATAACTCCTACCCCATCCTCCTCAATGCACTCACAGCAGTTCCAATCAATGTAAACACGGATAGTACCAGCAAAACTGGTCCCAATCTGATTCCCCATGGTGTGTAGTTCAATCCTAACCCGATAAACACCACAATGCAAATGCTCAGTCCAATGCTTAGTGCTATCCTCTCGAGCAGGTCCAGTTCATCTTTTCCCGGAAACAAAGCAGAAACAAGCGAATAGCCCGGTAGAAATAATACCAGAGGAAAACCAACCACTGCTCGTAATGGCGTACCGTTTAACGGCGGAATGGTAATTATAACCACAGATGTAATCACAAACGCAACTATAAATATAAGGTCGTTCTTCGGTATTGCTTTATTTATTCTTTCAATCATACTCATATCTTTTTAGATGCACCGATATAAATATAGGATAGAATCATATACATGTGGAGGTAGTTAAATGGAAGAAGAAAAGAAGGTGATATATGCGATAATCGTCGCGTGCATAATAGGCATTTTCATAGTTGGGTTCTTGGTGGTCACCCATACCACCACGAAGGAGGGTTTTTCCGAACTTTATTTCGAGGAACACGAAGTACTTCCGAAGATTATCGCTGTCGGTGAAGAAGAACAATTTGCTTTCACCGTTGCTTCTCATGAGCTAAATACAGCATCCTATAAATATGTTGTTTCTCTTGACGATGAGATTATCGAGGAAGGAGGCTTTATCCTCGGTCCCGATGAAAATATCACGGTTAATGTATCCTTCATTCCTGAAAATTCGAGCTTAATGCCTGTAGATGAAGTTGAACATAATATGAGTTTAAAAATCCCTCAAAAAATAGAGCCACTTACCTTCTTAAATTTAAAATCAGGGAATTTCACGAGAATTAAAAAAGGGTTGTTCTTTAAAGGAGCTATCCCTCTCATAGACAGCGAAGAAAATCCAACTTTTATTAATTTAAGTGAATTAAGCGGTGACTCAGTTTTGTATAACTATACCGAGTTTTACCGATTTGGTGATATAAATAAGCTCGAACCCGTGAATTTGAACATGGGAGAGGATTTTTCTAACTTGGGATATAAGCGATATATAAAAAGATGTGAGCTAAAAAAGAATGAGGGGAATACAATCTTGGAGATAAGCGATAAAAACATTGAGTACAGATATAAATTCAAAAGGATTTCAGTAGAAGTAACTTCAGAAGACGGGACGAAATATGAGATTCATTACTGGACAATCATAGTGTAATCCAAACAGCTTGGAAATTGAAGTTGGATTTATTTCATTTTCGATTTTTCGTAAAATAGAAAAACATAAAATTAGGCTATGTTGAATATCCACTAAGCTATCAACCCATCGCTAAACTTTACTAAAAACAAATAGTTTAAATTTAAGTATATGTTAAAGGTTCACACATGAGCGAAATCGAACAGATATTTGGAAGAAACGCGCAGCTTATCGTCTTGGAGTATTTAATAAGAAATCGTGGCACCACAACGTACCTGTCAGGCATTGCCGAAGAGACCGGGCTTTCTCACTCCAGTGTTGCTCGAGTAATTGAACCGCTTTTGGAAATGAATATCGTGAAAGAAGGCAAAATGGGCAAACAAATAAGAACGTTCACATTGGACGAGGCTAATGAGGTGACAAAGTTATTGATACGGTTTCATGACGAATTGAACAAAATACTTGAGAAAAAGGTTAGTAAAGAGCATGAAACAAAAGCTAAAGGATGACAAGGTCGTCTCCGTGGAAATCCGCGAATTTTACGAAGACAAACCAATACCAAGATACAGATCTGATTTGGTCGTTCGAGAAGCGGAAGTACGCATAAAAGTCGGTGGGAGGATTTACACTCAGTTATTTTGCCTGCCTTCCCATTTCGATGAACTTGCAATCGGTTATTTAAATTCTGAAGGGCTTGACCCTTCTCTCATCTCGAATCTCGAAGTCGAAGAGGTAAATCCTGATATTAAAGAATATGAAATTCGAGTTGAGTTAGAAAAAAGAGTCCTTCGACATCCTTTAAAGGTCAACTCAGAAATAAAAATAAAGAAGGGAACAGTGTTTGATCTGATAAAGAAGTTAGAAGAAGGTGGCATTTTGTATAATGCGACTGGAAGCACGCATGTCGTTGCTTCCTCTTCCCTTAACCAAAAAGGAGAAACATTCTTTATCGAGGATGTTAGCAGGCATTGTGCAATAGACAAACTTATAGGGATGTGCATTAAGAGCGAGACGAAGATTTCCGAAAGTATTTTGGTGACTTCTTGCAGACACACACGTTCTACAATGAAGAAAGTAATCTTTGCAGGTTTCCCAATTGTCATAAGCGTTTCCGCACCTACTGAACTGGCAATACGAGATGCAGATGAATTTGGCATAACTTTAGTCGGTTTCGCCCGCGATAAGAGGTTTAACGTGTACACGAACGATTGG
>JAPDIG010000113.1 GCA_025966525.1 Candidatus Methanophagales archaeon
TATACTGAATTGCATCAGCGCCTACGCCGAGATATTTTGATTCATGCTCGTTGCCCTCCATTAGAGCTTCTCTGACGTTTACAATTGTGCTTTCAATATAAACTGCAATTCAGCGATGAACAGGAATGGACGTCAGGATCAAGGATTTTAACGTCGCCTATGAGAAATATTCGCGGTTAGTTTCAAATAATCCGGAACTCAAGGGGAAGGACATTAAGCATATAGATGATTTCAAGGACGTGAATCTGGAAAATAAGCGTGTCGAACATTTCAAGGCAGACAAAATCTATTTTTTGCGGATTACATTACTGAAGATGGCACTTACACGGTTACGGTGAAGAACCTCTGTACTGCTTGTGATTACTTCTGCCTCGCAGCACCGGGAATCGTACTCGTGTACGAGGATGCGAACGCACCGCAGATAGAATACTGGATAAACGAGGGTACTGATCTGCTTATCGGTGGGCGGAGAGTCGATGGCGGCTACTTAGCGTGGTGGGAGTGCATAAACAACGCAACGTTCCCGGCAAGCGCGGAAACCGGCGAGGTCGTAAATGCAACGCTCGGTGTCGTTGCTCCCTGGGGTGATGGAGCTCCAGATGATATACTATTCTTCAACGGCGTAGAGCTTGGACGTGGTGTGTACAATGGATATAGCAGTCCGTATAGCAAAACAATAGACAGCCTATCAATGGAGATAGGAGCCAGTAATGCGCAGGTCGGTGTGAATATTACCTATGTAACAGCTCATTATCTCAAAGGTAGCGCTAACATGGTTGGTCAAGCAGATAACGGCGACTGCATGATGCCTGCGAATGCGTTTCTGGTAGTGGAATACAAGGAAGAGAAACCAAAGCCGGACTTAGAGATCGTTGATAAATATGAGGCATGGATAAATGATACCCATTACAACGTCACTTATGTCATTCACAACAACGGCACTGCGGTAGCTCCGGCAGGTCATAACACCACGCTATACGTTGATGACGCACCGATAGAAGATAAACTTGTGCCCGTGAATTTAGCACCTTGCCAGAACTACACTGATACATTCGATACTGTGATAGAATGCACGGGTGAATCGGACACCATAAGGGTATGTGCGGATAATTATGATGTCGTAGACGAATTAAACGAAACTAACAACTGCGTGGAGAATGTGTGGTTAAGGGCAATGCCCGAAATAAGTGTAAATAAGGTTGCAAAACCGATTGCTGGTCCTCCGTCAATAAACGTGACATTCACGATCACCGTTACCAATACCGGTGACTGCACGCTCAACCCGGTGAAGGTGGTGGACACGCTGCCGGTAGGGATGAGTTATGTTTCTTCCAGTCCCGCGGGAAGTAGAGCTGGAAACACAATCACATGGTATGTTGGTCCACTGGCTTCTGGAAATTCGACCACAATCTCTCTTGTTGCTCACATAGATGAAGGAGCTGCTGGAATGCTAACAAACTCCGTTACTGTTACCGGAACTTCTCCAGAAGGTATCGATGTTCACGACTGCGATAGCGCAGAGATAGAAGTCCTTGCACGAACCATCGAACCTCCACAGCAGACACTCTTGGATATTACAACCGAAATCATGAGTGACGGGATAGTGATAGAAGAGGAACAATTTGGATGGGAAGCGGGCAACGGAAATCTGCTCAACAATCCTCCTCTCGCACCGGGAGAAGCGGTTGGTAGTATCAAATACGATGAGAAAATGATTAGCTCAAACGGGACTACTGAGTTCGAGAAGTGTGCCGGTGTAAACAGCAACGTCACGCCAAATCTCGCGGTGTCGAAAGACATTGGATATAAATCAGCTAATCTGGGTTCGTTAAGCCACGCAGAGCAGGTAGGCATGCGCTATTCCGGAACCGAAGTAAATGCTTATAGTGCGATGGTCGTGACGGAGGTGGGAGCTACGACCGAAACCAAAGTAGGAAGAGAGTTGCTCTATGAAACCGATGCAAAAGGTAAAGGTAGCGTGTCGGTAGGTGTGGACATCTCTGTTGCGGATGATTGTATCGACATAACGTATTCGGATAAGTCTAAAGCATACGGCGGCAATTTCTCATTCGAGAAGAAGGTAGGATACACGTCAAAACCACCATAGGAGGATACGAACAAGAACAACTGCCTCCCTCTTTGTATCATTTTATATATCATACTCTTGAATTCAATTTTTATACTTGATACTATTTTCATGAAAATCTTTTTATTTACCTCAACAATAAAAGTCTTACATCTTACGAAAAGGTAAGCTAAAAGGCGAAGATATATGAGAATGGGAAAGGGAGCAAAAAGCGTGAATATATAATCATGCCCCTTACGTGGTTCGATTCCATGAGGGGGAAATGGGGGAGATAAGAGAGGACCCCAATAGGAGATAAGAAAAGGGAGAAAAAGAGTTATTTTGGTAACCGTTTTCTCCCGCGCGCGCCGAGGAGGGGCGCGATATAAATACCCAAACAAATAGGAGGTGAAAAGAAAAAAATGAAAAACAAAAATGGAATAGCATTACTTGGAATAGTTGCGTTTTTCGCATTGGTTGCAATAACGGCAACAGCTTCTGCACAGCCAGCAGAGAACGTGGTATGGCTCGAACCAGAGAATAGTAGTGTTCCAGGATATTGCAACACCGTAGGGGTAGAGGTATGGGCTAATATAACGGATCCTGATGGATGTGCAGGTGGCACATTAAATATCACGTACGATCCGGGATGTGCTAATGTAACAGATTGGGAACGCAACACTGATGACTGGCCACTGGGAACA
>JAPDIG010000114.1 GCA_025966525.1 Candidatus Methanophagales archaeon
GTTTGAAAATGTGATTATTTGTGATAGAAAATGGTGTATACTTGCGTATTTGCTCCGCCAAGTTTGGTTTTGCACTGTCTTTAAGTTTACGGAAATGGCAATCGCATAAATAGCAGTTCTTTCTCCGGCAATAAATAACTTGCTGTTTTTTGCGGAGAATGTTGAGTTCACAGAGAACTTTTAGCACATAGCATAGTAATGAATAGTTACCATGAAAAAAAACTCATACGACTTCGAATTGGAGAGGATAAAAAAGGTGGTAAAAGAAAGAGGAGCGCGAAGAGTCGGGTTGCAGCTCCCGAATGGTCTTAAAACAGTAGCAACAGATATTGCAGCCGAAATTTCAAAAGAGACAGGAGTAGAAGTGATAATATCCGGGAACTCGTGCTACGGTGCATGCGATATTGATGAAAAACTGGAAAAAGTTGTGGATTTGCTTTTCCATTTCGGGCATAGCGAAACTTTTTCGCAAGCAAAAACCTTTCCTAAAAAGGGGGTCTTTTTTATAGAACTCAGAAGCGGGGTTGACATTAAGCCCGTGGTGGAGAAAGCCGTAGCAAAAATAGAAGGGAAAGTAGTAGGATTAACCGCGACGGTGCAGCATGCTCATGCATTGAATGAAGCTAAGATATCACTTGCTCGCTATGGAAAGAAAGCGCTAATTGGTAAATCTCGCTTGAAGTACGATGGGCAAGTATTGGGCTGTGATTTCTCTTCTGCTATGGTTCCCTGCGATGAGATTTTGTTTATAGGCAGTGGAGGTTTTCATCCCTCAGGACTCGCTTTATATACCGGGAAAAGAGTTATTGCGGCTGACCCTTTTACCCTGCAAATAAATGTATACGAAGCAGAAGAACTGAGGAAAAAGAGGTATATAGCGATAGCGCGAGCGTTGAATGCGAGGTCAGTTGGAATAATCATAGGCATGAAAAGCGGTCAGTTCAATTTAAACGACGCGATTTTGTTAAGAGTAAAAGCAATAGAAAAGGGGCTAAATGCTTATTTAATTGCTATGGATGAGATAAGAGCGGACAAATTGCTCGGATTTGCAGTGGACGCTTTTGTGAATACTGCATGTCCAAGGCTGGTGGAGGATTTTGTTCATTTCGAGAAGCCTGTTATTTCCGCTAAGGAGTTCGAGGTCGTGCTTGGTGAGAGGCGTTGGGAAGATATTTTTGAGTTGCTTCTTGTGGTTGGCTAAACAAATACTGCCTTTTACAACTGAAACAATATGGCAATCACCGAACCAATCATTATCAACGCCATTAATAGCCCTATTATTGCTCTCTGCCATCTTCCACTACTTTCTTCCTTCTTCCTGTTTACTCTTTTCTTTTTCGCCATCTTTTCGTATTAAATGAAGTATCTCTTCTATAATTAAGTTTATGGTGCAAGCAGCGGTGGCACACGTATTTCTACGGTTGCAGTGTCTGTATTCAAATCGTCATCCTCCGCTTTAAGCGTATATATCCCTGGAACCGCATCACAGGTATCAATTGTCGCTGTGAACAAACCTTGATCAGCAGCCTGCCATTCAACCTCTGTTATAACAGGAGGCAGCATTGTAGGTCCTTCAATTGTCCATATTCCGATTTTTGTCCCAAGTTCTCGGTTTGTTTTGCCTGTTATTTCTAATGGTTCTCCAATTGTTACCTTTTCAATCGGGTTAAAAATAACATACGCGGGCTCAACGGTGAAATTAAATAACACAAATAAATCGTCACTCCCTGAAATCGCATCCATAATGGTTGCCTCTCTTTCCTCTAAGGTTTTGTTTTCGACACCTGTTACCCACCTACCGTTTTCTATGCTGTTAGTTCTCCCATCCTTCCCTTTATGGAGTGAAATTACAGTATAATTTCCGGAGTCGAGCTCGCCAATATTCTCCTCCCACTCATCTTCCTCGACAGGAGTCGCTCTCGCAATTCCATCAGGTGGGAACATCGCCTCTCCACTTTCGTTGATGACGATGATATAAACATGATCTGTACCGGTAGCTTCGCCACTTATTACAAAGTCATCTCCAGCAGCTATGCGTTTTGAGGCAGTCATGCGTAACATGGGAGGAAATAAGAATATGGTTGCCGATGCGTCCACACTCTCTTCTCTCTGCCAGTCCTCACTTACGTAGTCGCCAATGGAAATTTCAGTAGGACGGTCGTTAAGGATAAAAACTTCAATCTCTCTGCCACCTTCAAGCTCCCCGCTTGTTTCCCAGTACCATTCAAATTCATCATCTACTATTGCTGCATCGCTTTTATACACATCATCAATTACGAAAACTGCTAAATAACCATAGCCGGAAGTTCCTTTTATATGCACAACGTCACCGACAGTTGCAGTCTCAGGCACTTCCAAGGTCGCTTTTCCTTTCTTTACCAGCACATATCGGGTTTCTGCACATGCCGGAAACTCAACCATTTTAACCGTTACTTTATACCTGCCGTAGTCCACATCTTCGGTAGGAATCTTTACTCTTTTCTTGCCTTCTTCATCAAGCGTTAGTGTCTTTCCTTCTTTCCACTTGGGAATACCCTCAACAGTTACATTCACTTCTTTATCGTAGTACGAGCTCTGTATTGTAATAACAATGTCCTCCCAGCCCTTTATGACTTCTTCGCTGCACTCTATTTCCAGATACCATTTCTCTACTGTTATTCTCACGTCCTCCTTCACTTCTGTTGCATAGTCCTCTAAGATTATCGTGTATTTCCCTTCTTTCATGTCCAGTTGCTTTGAGTCAAAAACAAGCTC
>JAPDIG010000115.1 GCA_025966525.1 Candidatus Methanophagales archaeon
AAGCAAATCATCAACAGAATCACATCTCATTCATTCAATCTATTTTTCACCATTTCCAGGATTTTTTTGGCAAAACTTATAGCTTCTGCGGCATCTTTCTCAGTAAACGATTCATAAGGTATTGCAGGAGGCGCAATTGCATCAGGGTATCTTGTGGTGAGGTAATATCGATCTAGAATCTTCCCTTGGTCAATGATTTGTTCAAACTTACTTTCATAATTTTTGCAGTGGATAGCAAGTTTAAATATTGAGTGTTCCCAAATATATCGCTCACCTTTAAAATAAAGGTAGGCTTTTAATGCTTTTTGTCCCGCCTGTTCGGCGAAGAAACAGGCATCGGAGTAATCTTTTTCCTCATACATCCTTTTAGCAGATTCAAAGTCATACTTTGCTTGTTCTAACCATCGATTCGCCTCTTCTTTACTTCTTTTCATATAAAACTCTCCCTTCTTTTAGCACCCTCTCAATAAACGGATTTTCCCATTCAATCATCCTCTCGAACTCCTCCGGTGTATAAACAAAAACATCCACATTTCCCAAATCATTGTCTATAAGTTTCGCTACCTCTATCAATCTTTCTAAAAATCTTTTTGCCGTCTTTTTTACAACTACGAAGTCTAAATCGCTGTATTCATCGGCTTCATCTCTGGCATAGGAGCCAAAGAGGATGATTTTCTCTGGCTGATACTCTTTCAATCTTTCCAGCACTGCTTTCAATTTTTCCATTGTATTATTATGTTATCCCTCAGATTATTAAAAAGAATGAGGAAATAGATGGCAAAAGAAGTAATTATCGAAGCGGATGCGAAAGAAGTAGCGGATAAAATCATATTAGCAGCGAGAGATGCGAATAACGAAGAAGACCTCAGGATTAATACTGAACATATCCTAAAAAATGTCCTTGACCGACTTAGTATAGCGAACTATGCGAGTTATGAGTTCAGGACTGGTAAAGGCACGTTAGTTGAAGGGGAAGGAAAGGTTGATGCTCTCTATGGCAGGGTAGTGATAGAATATGAGAGACCAGGAACTTTTGAACATCCCGCTGGCTTCAATCATGCTAAGGAGCAAGTGATAGGATATATTGAGCAATTAGCACCCTCAGTTGAGGCTTATCAAAAATATTTTGGCGTTGTTTTAGATGGTCCGGAGATAGGATTTGTCAGGTTCAGGAGGACCTGGCAGTCTGAGGGACCATATCCTGTAAATGAACAAACGATACTTACGTTTCTGGAGGCGCTCAGGGGATTAAGGAGAAAGGCGCTCCGCGTAGAATCGTTGAATAAAGATCTCGGAGCAGGCAGTCCAATAGCTAAGACAGTTGTAAGAGTTCTTTATGAAACATTGGATAGGAATAAAGAGCGTAATAAAAGAGTGGGGGTGCTATTTGATGATTGGAAACGTGTATTTGGGCAGGTTTGCGGCTACTCGCCAGAAAAAATAAAAGGGTTAGAGAAAGCTTATGGTTTAAGCCACGATGGAATAGATTATGAAGGACTTCTTTTCGCTGTCCATACTTATTATGCGCTTGTGATGAAGTTACTGGCGGCGGAAGTTGCAGTTTCTTCAGGTGACAGTTATCTTCAGTCATATTTGAAGAAGTTTGAAGAGGCCTATTACCGGGGGCATGAGGAGCTTAAGAATATGCTTTGGGACGTTGAGGAGGGAGATATATTCTCAAGTGCGATAGGGATAAAGAACTTTTTAGAGGGCGATTATTTCGGCTGGTATCTGGACGTATGGGATGAGCAAATAGGAAAAGCGGTGAGCAAACTTGCGAAGACTCTTTCTGAATATGAACCAGCGACACTGGAGCACGAGCCAGAGGAGGTAAAGGATTTACTTAAACGGCTGTATCAATATCTTGTTCCGAAGAAGATAAGGCATGACCTCGGCGAGTATTACACGCCGGATTGGTTTGCAGAACTTGTTATTTCGGAAGTTGGATACGATGGCAACTTGGATAAACGATTTCTTGACCCTGCATGTGGCAGTGGGACTTTTTTAGTTTTAGCGATGAAAAGAGCGAGGCAATATGCGTCTGACCATTTTATTGGTGAAACAGAAACTTTAGAAGGGATATTGAAGAACATCGTAGGTTTCGACCTGAATCCCTTAGCAGTACTGGCTGCGAGAACAAACTATCTCATCGCTCTGGGTAAGCTGATAAAATATAAGAGAGAGGAGATAGAAATACCCGTTTATTTTGCGGATTCTATTCTCGTGGAAAGGAAGCAAACGCTTTACGGTAGTTACGCATACAGCTTAAGAACAGAAGCAGGCGAGTTCCAAATACCGATAGGCGTGGCTAAGAAAGGGTTGTTGCCAAAAGTGCTTGCGGTTGTGGAGGATTGCGTGAAGAGCGGATTTTCTGAGGACGAATTTGAAGAAAGAGTGAAGAAGGAGGTTTTGAGAGCAGGGGCGAAGTTAAACAAGAACGAGATTTATATTTTGGATGGGCTTTTTCACAAACTCGCAGAACTGGAAGAGGAAGGTAAAAACAGGATATGGACGAGGATTCTAAAAAATTCCTTCGCTCCTTTGCTTCAAGGTAAGTTCGACTTCGTGGCAGGGAATCCACCGTGGGTGAATTGGGAGAGCTTACCTGAGAATTACAGAAATGGAACAAAAGAGATGTGGGAAGATTATAAACTCTTCACTTTGAGTGGTATGGAAGCAAGGCTCGGAGGGGGTAAAAAGGACATCTCTATTCTTTTT
>JAPDIG010000116.1 GCA_025966525.1 Candidatus Methanophagales archaeon
GAACAAAGAGAGATGTTAAGGAAGATAATAAAGGGAATAGTTATTGTTATAGTTATATTGGGCGTTATCAATGCAATTTGCTGGATAGTTTTTTCTATTATTTTGAATTTAATGCGTCCATATATCCTTTTGAACTTAAACAACACACTTACATCTTCGTTAAGACAAAAGATCATGGCGTCCTTGTTTACAGTCCTGTTAATGGGGGAATACGTTGGTACATATGATGAAACAAATTAAATTAATTAGAATGAAAATAAAGAAGAGGGTGTAAAAATTGCAACTGCTGTTCATACATTCGGATTATATAGAATACGAAGCGAGGGAGAAGACGCGAGTTGCGGAGCCTATTAGCGAATCGAGGAAGCGTGAGCGGATAGAAGAGGCATTGGTTGTTTTCGTTGCTGTAGAAAGAGAAGACGAGCAAGATGCAAGATACGTAGTAGAGAGAGCATCTGAAGAAACTATTTCTATTTTCAATAAGGTCGGTGCGGAAAGAATAGTTTTGTATCCCTATGCGCATTTAAGCTCTGAGCTGGCATTGCCCGAGAGGAGTATAGAGATATTGAGTAATATGGAGGAAGATCTGCTCTCACGAGGTGTGGAGGTAAAGAGAGCGCCTTTTGGTTGGTATAAATCCTTCACGCTGCGATGCAAAGGGCATCCGTTATCCGAACTATCAAGGAAAATACCTGCTCGGGGAGGTGTGACTGCTGGTGCAAAAGCGGAAGAAGTTGAGGTAGAAAAGCTATCAAAGGCATTAGAAGCAGAGGAGAAAGCAGAATCTCACTTCTTCTTCATAGACACTGGAAATGGTGGAGGTCTTAAAAGACCCGAGGATTTTGAGCTGGATGATAGACCGAATTTACGAAAGTTCTTCATTTATGAGAGTGAGAAAAGAAGAGCAGTGGATAAGGTACCACCGCATGTAGAGCTTATGAAGCGGTTAGAAATAGCGGATTATGAAGCCTCATCCGATCCAGGGAATTTACGGTTTTATCCCAAAGGCAAGCTGATAAAAGCTCTATTGGAGGATTACGTTCGTAATACTGTGGCTGAATATGGTGCTGTGGAAGTAGAGACGCCCATAATGTACAGTGTAAGACACCCATCACTAAAAGATTATCTCGAGCGGTTTCCTGCGAGACAGTATTCAATGGTAGGGAAGGGAGGCAAGCCGGATTTGTTTTTACGGTTTTCTGCTTGTTTCGGTCAATTCCTTATGAGCAAGGATATGAGCATATCATATAAAAACTTGCCATTGAAGATTTTCGAGCTCGCTTCGTCTTTCAGGAAGGAAAAAAGAGGTGAGCTCGTTGGTCTTCGCCGTTTAAGAAAATTCACAATGCCAGATATGCATACGCTATGCAAGGACATGGGAGAAGCGTTAAAGGAGTTCAAAAAGCAGTATGAGCTATGTATGCGTGTTTTAAAAGGCATAGGGTTTTCCACGCGGGACTATGAAGTTGCGATAAGATTTACACGTGAATTCTATGACGGTAATGCAAATAAGGAGTTTATAGATGAATTGGTGAGAATAGCGGGTAAACCTGTGCTGATAGAGCGCTGGGACCAACGTTTTTTCTATTTCGTGCTTAAGTTTGAATTTAACTTCGTAGATGCGCTGGAAAAAGCGTCGGCTTTGTCCACCGTGCAGATAGATGTGGAGAATGCAGAACGATATGGGATAAAATATGTGGATGCGAACGGAGAGGAGAAAAGTCCTATTATTCTTCATTGCTCTCCAAGTGGTGCGATAGAGCGATGCATGTATGCGTTATTAGAGCGTGCATATTTAGACAAGGAGCGTGGATTTCTACCGATGCTTCCTCTATGGCTCTCTCCTACACAGTTGAGGATGATTCCGGTAGCAGAGAGGCATTTAGAATACATCGAGGGGATCCTGCCCGTGCTAAAGGGGATAAGGGTGGATGTGGACGATCGCGATGAGACGGTGTCAAAGAAGATAAGAGATGCGGGTCGCGAGTGGATTCCGTATGTTGCAGTGGTAGGCGATAAGGAAGTGGAGAAGAAGACCTTGAGTGTTACAATAAGGGATGAATCGAGAAACCTTTCTTTAGACGAGAAAGCATCACCAGAGAAGAATTATGCTGAGCAAAAGCAAAAGGTAGAGGAGATGAATATTTTTGAGTTGAAAAGCAGGATTGAGAAAGCGATAGGAAACAAACCTTTCCGGGAATTGCCATTTTCTTATAAGTTGTCAGAAAGGGCGAGGTTCGTGGGTGGTTGAAGCTACCCTGATGAAATGTTATCTTACTTTGTTATCTTGCCCAGATACACATCAGTAATCTTCTGCGGTCTCTTAAGCTTCTTATCCCAAACACTGCTGACCTTGCAGAGATAGAAATTATCGCCTCGCCTGTGAATCTCCGTACCCTTCTTCCTTTGCACCAAAACCCAATCTGGAATTTTTTTACTACTATCCATATTAGTAAACATATTATAAAATACGTAAAGATGGAAGAGAGAGGTATCACAAAACAACCTTGAAGCTGTTAACCCTCAATCTTCCCCCTTATCTCCCTAACAATCGCATCGCCAA
>JAPDIG010000117.1 GCA_025966525.1 Candidatus Methanophagales archaeon
AAGACACCGGGCACAAAGGATAAAATCTCCCGTTTTTAAGTTCCCGGCAGCTTCTCTTTTGGTGGGAATTCTTTTTGACCTGTTTCAGGCAAACCTTCTATATCCGTTCCTATCTCAAGGAGAGCGACATCGTGGTGGTCACGCCATTGTAGCCGTGGGATATGAGGACAAGATGAAAATAAAGAACCTTCTCCTATCTGTCTCGGGTCTAATTTCACGATTATTTTACAATTTACAATAACTCCTATAAATTATAACCAAAGGTTATTCATATACCCTTTCTTTTCTAAAAACACAGAGGTTAAAAAACCGTGATGCACGGGGATTTGCCCGCACGCCTTCGGTGGCGCTAAAAAGGGATAGAAAAATGGAAAAACAAAAAGCCTTCAAAATTTATGGAAAAGTGCGAGAATTGGAAAGCAAGATTGGAGTCCCAGGTTTGATAGTTGAAGCTTTGGATAAAGACCTTATATTTAACGACCGCTTAGGTTCTGTTACTACGGACATTGATGGCAACTTCGAGATAAGATATGACAAAGAAGATTTTCAGGATCTTTTCTTTGATCAACGACCGGACATCTACCTTAGAATTAAAACCCCTGATGGAAAATTAGTTTCTACAACAGAAGACAAGGTCAGATATGGGGCTAATAGAACAGAAGAATTTGTTATAAATCTCCCTAAAAAGTTGCTAAAGGGAGGCAAAAATATGAAAGAAAAAATAGAAGATAGTAGGGAACTTAGGGACAGAATCCTAAGGGATAAAGAACTGCTAAGAGACCTTAGCGAAAAGATTGGAGAGATACTCAAGGGAAAGGTGGAGATTGGAGAAGATGAGGCATACACGTTTGTGCCATTCGTCTATGAAAAACCCGTATTTGCGCCAGAGATATTCGCAGGTCCAGTCCGGCGAGTAGGGAAAACTGTGCTCCCACCGTGGTGGTGGATAGGGCTACCGGCACCCGATTTTCTACGACACCTGGAAAAATACAGGGTCACGGAGCTAACTCCAGAGCTTGCTATGCCACTCGGAGAGCAGATAATCAGAAATAAAGAGCTTCTTGGTGAGCTCAGTGAAGTGGTATCAAATGTTCTAAAAGAGCATGGCGTGGTTATTAGCGGGGATGTTACGTATATGTTTTCGCCGGTAGTGTACAAAAAGCCAACCTTTGCGCACGAGATGTTCATGCGTGTGAGCCCATCAAAGTTTGAGGCAATGGTATCAGCAGGACCAACACCGGAGCCCAGTTCGCCCGCGGTAGTAGTAGATCCTACACCAGAACCTGCAATAATAGCAGCAAGACACACGGCTTCAGAATCTGTTTCATGGCGTACCATCACGCCCATAGATGGGATACCCGCACCGGAACTGCTATATGCTTTGGATAAGCTCCGATTTTAGTAAACGGATAAATAGGGAATAAATAAGATGGAAGAAAAGGTAGAGCGAAGTGAAGAACTTCGGGATAGAATCATCAAGGACGAAAAACTGCTGAGAGACCTCAGTGAAACGATTTCAGGGATACTGAAAGGGAAGGTAAAACTTGAAGAGGATGAGACATTTGCATTTGTTCCGCTCGTCTACAAAAAACCAATCTTTGCGCCAGAGATATTTACAAGTGAGGATGCGATAGAGAAGATACCATCATTTGGTATAGCGGGACCATATGATCCTGATATTTTAGTCGTGCTGGAAAGATACCGGATTAGGGATGACGATCCAGTACCTATAAAGTCACTTAGAGAACAGATACTCGGTAACAGGGCACTACTAAAAGAACTCAGTGATGGTATATCAAAAGTTCTCATGCAACATGGTGTAGCGTTTGAAACTGATGAAACATACGCATTCCTGCCGGTCGTATTCAGAAAACCAGTATTCTCGCCAGAACCCGTTCCATGGAAAACTATTGGAATCAGTGCATTCGCAGATGCATCTCCTGTTATGCTCAGTCCACAACCAGAACCTCCGGACTACCCCATATTTTTATACCGTATTTCGACGATTGCACTGATTGAAAAGTATGGGATATTGCCTCGACCTTTGCCAGGACCTCTGGATCCATGGCTATTGAACGTGTTAGAGGAATACAGAATACAAAAATAATGGTGGGATAGAGCAAGCAATCTCGTCCCCCCTTTTTATTTTTATCTTTGTACGAGAAAATGAGTTCAGAAAAGCCGAAGGTATCGGAGCAGCTACTTATTGAAGCGCAGGATTTAAAGGCAGAGAAAATTTATTTTGTCCTTGATCCAAATAAACCTTCCTGGGCGTTTATTAATAAAGACAGCCTGGAAATATTGAAGCTGTGCAACGGTAAAAACACAATTCATGATATTTCGGGAATAATTGCAGATAAATATGCGATAGACCAGAAAGAAGCGTTAAACGGTGTTGAATCGTTTTTAAGTAGCATGGTTAATATTCAACTGATACACTACAACGAGACGGAAGAAGTGGATGCCCTCGAGACTGCCAATTCGTTCCGAAGCCTGGCGATAGAAATAACAAAAAAATGCAATTTGAGCTGTGTTCATTGTTATTTGCCCGCTGGAGA
>JAPDIG010000118.1 GCA_025966525.1 Candidatus Methanophagales archaeon
AAGGATAGGAATAGGCGAAGAAGCCATATTTATATTAACTGCTGTTAATCCAACAGAGGATTCAACGATGAATGTCCAACTGAGGTTAAAACCACCCTCTGGGGTTTCTGTTACTGGGACTGCATTCGTTGAATACGGTGCAGGTGTTTATGGTGCCGATTATGTACTTAACCCCGGAGATGAAAAATCATTCTCCGTGCGAATACAAGCGAATGAGGAAGGCGAGTATGAGGTAAAAGCAGAAACACGCTATCGCCTTGAAGGAGAGGATGAACCAAAAATGCAAGAGGAGACACTTAAATTGATTGTCACACCAACGAGATTAACGCCGTCACCGTTACCGATACCAAGTCCAACACCGACACCGAAACCACCAGGCTTCAAAGCGGTATTCGCCATTGCAAGTCTATTAACCATCGCATACTTAGTGCTGAGAAGAAGAAAGTGAGGCAGTGCAAACTGAAATATCAAAAATTTTTAGGGTTGATCTTTAGAGCTCCTTCTTGTTTATCAAAACATTATCCACGCTGCCTTTATCAATCGTTCTTTCGCTTCACAATCCGCAAAAAGAAAGAAGTTGCGAGCCGCCCTTATCCAGGCACATCAAAAGATTCTTCAATATAAAAGGATAAGTTAACAACATGAAGAAGCATGCATACGTAAGGATAAGAGGGAACGTGCAGATGGCTGGATTCCAGACGTTCATCAAGAATATCGCAGATTCGTTTAACCTTAGTGGCTTTGCGGAGAATGTAGAAGATGGAAGCGTTAAGGTGGTTTGTGAAGGCGAAGAGGAAGCGATAGAAGGGTTAATTAATTCGGTAAAGCAAAATCCACCTTCATTTGTGAGCATAGAAAAAGTGAACGTGGCATACGAGGATTACAGAGGAGACTACAGCGGTTTTGAGAGGCGAGGACCGGATGTTCCGGGAGAAGAGGGTGAAATGGTGGCTTTGATGCGGAGTTTCGATAAGAAGGGCGAGGTGATGATTGGCATTTTGAGCTCGATGAATGAAACGCTTAGTTCGATGGATGAAACGCTGAAAAGTGTGAAAGAGGATACAGGGCAGATGTTGGAGAAACAGGATGATACAATTGCGGAAATAAGAAACGTCTCAAAAAAGATAGATGAGGGTAAAGAGGAAATTGTTACGGGGATAAGGTCGTTAAGGGAAGACTTGAGGACGTATATGGAAGAGAAGTTTGCAAGAATCGAGCATGAGATAGACGCGATAAAGGCGAAAATCGGAATGGTGTGAGAGCAGAGAAAAAAGAAAGAGAGGGTATTGTCTTTGCCTCATGGCATTTAGAAGTAAAAGGGAAACTCAGAAGAGAAGAAATCTATGACTATCTCTAATTTGAGATTGTCAAATTATGATAAGAAAAGAATACGTGGAGGATTTGGAAAAACTCAAAGAGGAAGTGCAGAGGATGGGCGAGCTGGCGAAGAAATCCGCGAAAGATGCTATCACAGCTCTTGTTCAGCGAGATACAAAATTGGCATCGAAGATAATCAAAGATAACGGCATAATAGACGAACTGGAATTTGATATTGAGAACAGGTGTATGAAATTGTTAGCGTTGCAGCAGCCGATGGCGGTTGACCTCAGAACAATAGGAACATGCATGAAGATAATAACGGATTTCGACAGAATAAGCGACTTAGCAGGTGACATTGCGGAGATTGTCAAGAGGATAGCGGATGAACCGTATGTGAAACCGCTGATTGATATACCGAGGATGTCCGAGATTTCTCAGGGCATGATTGCTGATTGCCTTAAGGCGTTTTCTGAACATGATATAAGCGCACTGGCGGACTTTTCAGCCCGAGATGATGTTATAGATGCGCTATTTGACCAGGTCAGACGAGAATTGATAACGATTACGATAGAAAGACCACGAGGCATAGCGAATGCAGGTCATCTGCTCTTTGTAGCACTCCATTTAGAGCGAATCGGCGACCATGCGTGCAATATTGCTTCTCGGATTATATACATGGTTACTGGGGAGAAGAAGAAGTTGGAGTAATGAGGAAATGGAAGCAAGAAAAGTCCAGATAACCGGAAAATCAACGTATATGATTACGTTACCGAAGAAATGGGCGGTTGATGTCGGACTGCATCCCGGTTTACTGGTGTCAATCACGTATCGCGATGATGGAACGTTGCTGCTCACTCCACCTATGACTCAACCTTTTATTAGCCGTGCTGGATAGTATTGATAAAGGAGTCATTTCACTAAGAAGCACGGATACAGAGCTTGCGAGCAGGGTATTGAGCGGGAATGCAAGGATAAAAGGGGAGGTATTGGAAATCAACCGATTGATGAATGGGATACCAAATGCGCTACACGTTCAGGAAAAAAATCATACATCCCTATAAGGAGTTATATCGCAGCCAGTACACGTAAGACACATCGTCTGCGAAACATCTACATGAAGACCGTACTTATCAATTATTTTACGTGCCATCCGTGCGAGTTTAAGCAACCTCCCAGCACTGGGTCGTGTTGCCTCAAGCTCGCCTTTTCGT
>JAPDIG010000119.1 GCA_025966525.1 Candidatus Methanophagales archaeon
ACGCACTTAGATGTGATGAGCCGAAGTCTAAGCGCTCAGTTGTCTTATGCCAATGCCATCCAAGCTTCGTTTGCTGTGCTCGTGGGTAAAAATGAGCTGAAAGAAGGAAAAGTGACGTTGAGAAATCTCGACACTGGGGAGCAAGAGAAAATGGGCATAGAGGAATGCGTAGGAAAGATAAAGGCGTGTTTTGAGGATGAATGATAATGGTAAGCTTGATTACCTCCCCTTAAGTTTTCAACAGAGCGCCTTGGAGCTTAATAAAAGAGCTTGCGGATTGCCTTCTTTTGCAAAATGAAATAGAATTGAGAGAACATTACACCAGCAGCGGGTCAAGATACTGCCGGTATTCCTCAACTTCTACCGGTCTGCCGGACCAGTATCTTTTCACTTCTCCTTTATGGATGATCGCAGTCAACGGAAGCAGCTTCTCTCCTTCTCCTTGATGTATAACATGATAGAGAGCGCCTTCTGACGAGCTATCATAAATCTCATAAAAAACGACTCTATCACCATACAATCGTTGCAACTCCTTGATATTCGGCTGGTCGCGCTCACAGATCATGCACACATCGTCACTACAAGGGTCTCGTCTTATGCTCAGCACAACAGGACGTTTGAATTCCAGTATCTTGGAAACTGCTTGCTCTATGCCTTTGTATTTTTCTTGAACATATCTCTTTATCACATCTCCATGCTCCTCGACTACTTGCTCCATGCTCATTGAATGTTTGGCTGAGAGTGTCTGCATCACTTTCTGCTTAAACCCTTGCTGGTGCTGTGAAACGAGAGCTTTGAGGTTCATGTTTTTATTTTAGTCTTTTTCCAATTTAAATTTATGAACAATATGATTACAGAACAAGATTTTTCTCTTGATGAGCTCGTAAGGAAACTGAAAAAGCCGAAGATGGGTGCCATTGTAACTTTTTTGGGTATAGTGAGAGATGAAGAAGGTCTAAAAGGGATGGAGATAGAAATTAAAGATAAAACGAGGGCAGAGAAAGAGCTCGAGCAGTTAAAACGAGAAGCTTTAGAGAAGTTTGATGTTGAAGCTGTGGAAATCGTACATCGGAAAGGCTCGTTGGAAGCAGGCGATAATATTGTTGCTATTTTGGTAGGGGCAAAGCATAGAAAGGAGGCATTTCGGGCTTGTAAATATTTAATAGATGTGTTAAGGATAAGCGAAACTATAAGACTGAAGGGAAAATAAATGAAAATAGCTTGGTGCATAACAGGAGCAGGGCATTTTCTTAAAGAAAGCTTTGAGGCCTTCAGATCGATTAAAAAAGGTGTCAGACCTGGTCCCTCAAACCTAAAACCTCAACCCTCAACCCTCAAGATCACCATCTTCATCTCCAATGCCGGGGTGGAAGTGTTACGGATGTATGGCATCTTCGATAAGTTAAAGGAGATATCAAACGGAGAATACATGGAAGAGATATTTACAGAAAAGGAACAAGGTTCAAGTTCTCCAAAGGCGGGGAGGTTCTCATTGAGGAAATACGATGCTGTTGTTGTTTCCCCTGCTACTTCTAATACCGTTGCAAAGATAGCGTATGGAATAGCGGATTCGCTGGTAACAAATGTCGTCTCCCTTGCATCGAAGGCGTGCATCCCGGTATACGTAGTTCCAACGGACGGTTTTCCAGGGAAAGTGGAATCGGAAATGCCCTATTCAATAGACAGGGAGAAGTGCAAGGGCTGTGACGATTGCGAGCCGAGGGATAGATGTAAAGAAGAAGCTATTTATGGTGCCCCCATCCCGCAAATTGATTTGCTGCGATGTAACGGATGTGGGTTATGCCTCGAACTTTGCCCTTATGGTGCGATAAATGGCGGAGTGGTAGAAATAAAAGCAAGAGAGATAGATATAAGGAATGTGGGGTTGTTAAGAAAAATGGAAGGAATAACTGTTCTTGAACATCCAACCCACTTTTTCCTTTTTTACAAAAAGGGAAATCTGTGCTAAAAGGGAAATCGGTTACTTTACTACGTAACCACAATGTCACCCATCTCTCGCTCATACATGTCCCTCATGTATGTCATTGTACCCGTAATAACACGAATTATCGCGTAGATAAAAGCTATGCCATAGAAGATGGACGCAAGGAAGAACACGAATAGTATGTTTCTTCTTTCGCTTTTTACTTCATTTAACCTCCTTTTCGTATCATCAGCCATAAGTGACTCTCCTGCGACCTTATACTTACTTGATGCATCCTCCAGGTTTCCCTTTGCCGAGCCATAGTTTGCAGAGAAAGTATCGTATTTATAAGGATTAACAAGGAGATACAGGTCTCCGATTCTAACAAGGTCATTCTCCTTGCTATTTGATATGTTACCCTCCGCTTTGATACGGAGATCTGTGGCATCACTCACCAGTTCATCATGCTTATCCATGAGTAAAGATTCCTCATAGGAACATTCCAATCTCTTTTCTTTATTGTCGAGCAGACCATATATAATGGCGGCATAT
>JAPDIG010000120.1 GCA_025966525.1 Candidatus Methanophagales archaeon
CCGGGCTTACAATGCAACTCCAATTCTATCCCGTGCTCTGTTTTTACTCGTTGCAAAAAAGCATCGAACTCCGTTATCACTTCCTCAACCGCTTCCTCCGGGATATACCTCCGGTCACCACGCAATGTGCAGCTCGGGGGTATAATATTTTCCTTCACACCACCGCTTATCATGGTAACGTTAAAAACAGGTTTTGTGTGCTTCTGCCCGGTGGCTTCAGTCATATAAGAACTGCAAGGTGCTTTCGATTCTCTACTCTCTACTTTTCTTTTCAACTCACCCAACTCTTCTATTACCAACCCAGCCTTCTCTATCGCATTCACACCCAAAAACGGAACAGAGCTATGGCATGATTTCCCATATACCTTTATTTCCCAGTTCATCACTCCGTTCGTCGCTACGCATATACCCTCGTTATCGCCATCCATACAAAGTAAATAGTCACCCTGAAGGAGACCTTCATCCGCAAAGAAGCACAAACCAGAATAAAGTCCTATCTCTTCATCCGTGGTTAACGCAACCCGAAGATTATATTTGCTCTCTAATCCCTGCTCGTTCATCATGCTCAGCGCGGTTAAAAGCGATGCAACACTTCCCTTCGAATCCGCTACACCACGCCCATATATCCTGCCATCTCTAATCACTGGCTCAAAAGGAGGCGTGCTCCAGCCTTCTCCTGCGGGAACCACGTCTAAATGCGTGTATATATCAACGCTTTCCTCTGCACCAAAATCTTTAGTTGCGAGTAGGTTCACTCTTTCTCCGCTTAGCTCCGCACTCTTTTGCCGTGCTTCATACACATCTTCCGGCATCTCTACCCTCTTGCATCTGAACCCAAAATCCTCAAACACCGGAATAAGCCAATCCACTATCTTTCCGTAATTCTCTCCCGGGGGCACGAAAGTTGGTATCCTGACCAATTCCTTGAGATAATCTATAAGTTCCTTTTCTTCTCTTTCCACGGATTTCTCCAAATCCTCTTTTTTTCTTTCTTCCATTTTTTCTCTTATTGTTTCCGGCGTAAAAGAAGTTTTTGCTCCGGACTCCCAGCTTCGTACCTTTCTCTTGCCTCTCTTATAAACAACGTAAGTTGCTCTACTTTTTTGGCATAGGATTTAGGCAACGGGGGTTGTTCTGGCTGAGCACCTTCAGTAACATAACTGGCAAAATTTTTCATCTCGTGCAGCGCTTCTGCAAGTGTAATAGGGCTGTTCTTTTGTTTTATATTGGGAAATGCTTTTGTGTAATATTCGATTGTTTTTCCCATTATGATAGTAAAAACATCCACCTCGGTAATCAACATCCCGGATTGAAGAGTCCGCCGTGTCCAGAGAATCGCATCTTTCAAAATATGTTCCTTCAGGGAAGACCAGTTTGCATCCTCCCATTGACTTGGTCTTTTGCGACACACTAAAATGCAGTCATACCGTATATTGCCCTTGCTTGAGTGAAATCCGCTTTTACCTTCTGATCTCACAATAGGAGTAGCTGAGATATAGAATCCTGTGTCAAGAAGAATTTTTCCCACACTTTCCCAAGCCCACAACTTATTGTGGTGAAAGGTAAAAACAAAAAGCCCGTCATCTTTAAGAACACGGTAACATTCAGCAAATACCCCTGCCAATCCTTTACTGAAGAATTCCATCGTCTTCTCCATCTTCTCGTTTTGCACAATCTCATTAGGACGACTGGAAAACTCAGAGTTAAAATAGGGATACAGGTCTTTAAGCCCAAGTCTTAGCCAGACATAAAAGAAGTCTGCAAGCTCGGAATATTGGATATTATCAAAGTAAGGGGGGTCTGTAATGACAGCGTCCACCGATTTAGCAGGAATAAAAGACAAATCCTCCGCTGTATCACAACGTAGCAAGGCAGCATGACCTTTTCTACCAAGTTCGTCAAAGCTCTCTACGATATTTCCTTCGATGGACTCGTTATCTGTAAAATTGCTGACGCGTTTATTACCACCACGCATTAAACGCTCATAGGGTCTTTTGCAATACATCTTTGCGCGCCGTACTTTCTCAAAACATTTAACAAAAGTAGAACGTCCATACTTAGTCCCCCAAACATTGTTTTCTGTTGGTCGTTCAATAGGATGATAAGCATGTAACCCGAAAAAAAGAGAAATCTTATGCCACGCTATTTCATATTTGCAAAACATGTTGTTTGCATCTAAGCAATCCGAAAGGGCGATAAGCATCAATTCACGAATATTAGTATCAGGAATCTTGAGTATTTCCTCAAGAAGGTGGGATAGGCATAATAACTGCCGTTCATTAAACATGTGGTAGAAGTGAGTATAACCATGATTTACAGGGCGGGGGTCACTGCGTCCTTCTGTCGGAATCTTCTGATGAGGAATTTGCAACTTATCTTTACAAATCTCATATTCACGCCTCGCCTTCTCCCATAGCCCAATGTCGTCTGCATCTACACGCTTGAAGAA
>JAPDIG010000121.1 GCA_025966525.1 Candidatus Methanophagales archaeon
ACGAAATGTAAAAAATTAGCGGGCTATTCATTTCTTGCCCGCTTTTTATTCCCTGTGGCTGGAAGAAGAGAAAGAACGATAGGAAAAGGAGGTAAAAAAATATATTGCACGTTAAATGTAAAGATGGTAAAATCAAAAAGGTCTGTACTCTTTTGGATGACTGCTGTGTTGTTCACAGCAGTATTTGTCGGTGTATATATCAGTCATTTCCAGCCTGCAGCGCATATCCACAATAACAGCACTATTATCCATGTCCATGACGGAAACAGAAACCAATCCATAAGCTATACGCAAACACAAATTATCGCACAAAAGGGTAAATATTTTTATGTGCTTACGTATCATGCCCCATCAGCATATTACGGCGAGTATGAAGAAGCATACGAATATGCAAAGGAGCACTGGACCTGGAAATGATTTTTCGTGATAACCCAAGAGGAGGTGATATAAAAAATGCAAGAAAAGGGCATTGCCATATTGATAATGCTGGCATTTATAGGTATAGGTATGGCTTTCCTTTTCGTTGGGCTTATGGTCTGCGGAACAGGAACGCCTCACGAGGATGTATGGATGTATCAGAATCCGACGAAAGCGGCACAAACAGTGCAAATGCCGATGCTGACTGAAGAACAGCACCAGAAAGCAATTGAAATCGTAGAGCAGAACGAAACCGTGAAGCAATACTTAGAACGGGGATACAAGATGCTCGGTATAAGTTCAACTTTTGGCAATATATCAGGTCGTGAAACAGCGATAACAGATGTATATGTCACCCTTAATAAGGATAAAGACTGGGTATTCGCAAATGTAGACCTGAGCGAAGAGGAGGTCACAGGAATACTCAAGTCACGTGGTGAGATTGCAGGGTTGGAGATGCGAGAAGATGGCGAGGTTAAAGCAGTGAACGAGACAGGGCTAAGAATAGCGATTGGAGGCAGGGAGGGCAAGCTGATAAAGGCGCCGAAAGTGCGGGAATTGACCGAAGAAGAGCGAGAGAGAGCAAGAGAAATTGCTCTCTCCGATCCGGAGGTGCAGAACATCATAAACGGGAAGAGTTACGAGATGAAAATAAGACCAGCGGGCGTAATTATAACAACCGAAGCAGGAGAGGTGGAAACGAAATTTAACGGTGCATCAGTAATGTTCGAGCTGGAAGATGGAACGATATACTTCGTGCATATAGACCTTGAGAAAGGGAAAGTCATAAGGATAAGTCCACTGATACCTCCACCAGAAACTTCAGGCAAAAAGTTGACGAACGAACATAAAAAATAAATCTTTATCCTCCTCTTTTTATTTTTTATTTTATTTAGGGAGGTAAAGTAAAACCGATGAAAATAGAGGGTAAGACCGCACTCGCGATGGCACTATTCGTCGTGGCGGTGTTCATGCTCGCATCGAAGTTCATGCTCCCCACCACCGTTCAGGTGATTATCGAAGGGCAATCCACATACGTGAAGGAAATCCCAAATGTATATACGACTTTGGATTGCGTGACAATCGCTATCGCTTCGTTCTTGCTCGGTGCAAGCGCTTTTTATCTGCTCCTCGTGGGCTTCCGGATACCCGAAAGTGAGAGGATGGAAGAAGAAACGAAAACAGGTGAAGCGGGTTCGAAATCGGCGTTACAGGTACAGAATGCCGATGCGCAGGTTCCAGAAACGAGCGAAACAGCGCCTGAAGCTGACAGGGCAGGGCTGCTGAAGATACTGAAAGGGAACGAGAAGCGCGTGATAGAAGCGCTCATGGAATACGGCGAGATGAACCAGGCAGACCTCTCAGCCCGAACTGGGATACCGAAGTCCACACTCTCGAGAATATTACGGGATCTGGAGGACCGCGGTTTGGTATTTCGTTACGATTACGGGATGAGCAAGATGGTGAAACTGGATTCTAAAAAGAGTGTCTAACTCTTTCTAAATAGCTCCATTTCCTTCTCCAGGTCCTCATACGAATAACTTGATTTATATCCTTTTCTTATTTGACAGGTGTATGACTCGTTATAACATTTTTTCGTTCTCACGTGACACCCCAGGCGTGCGTTTGGGGTGCACCCCACTAAATAATCGGCACATTACCCATTACCTTACTCAAAATGAACCCAATATAAGCAAGCAGAATCAATCTTGCAGCGTAATCCACACCTCCAATCCACCTTAACGCCTTGCTTACTCCCGCTCTGTAGGCTGCTAATGCTTGCTTCTCTTCAGATGAATGCGAAGATTAAATTACACTAACTATTGAGACCTGTACGCAAAGAAATAGAATTGCGAATAATAAGAAATAAGAGTTTTTTGGTCTTCATTTTCATGTTTCACCTCGATTGACTGATTCGTTCTTTTCTGGGACTGGGTCTATCACATCAAAATACTCTATTTCGTCAATC
>JAPDIG010000122.1 GCA_025966525.1 Candidatus Methanophagales archaeon
AAATAAATTTGTTGGGAAAAGTTGTGATAACAGGGAAGATAAGGGCGGAAACGGGCTTGAGTATCGGTGGTGCAACTGTTGGATTAGATATAGGGGGCTTGGATAATCCCGTGATAAAGGACGCTGAGGGAAAACCGTATATTCCGGGTTCATCACTAAAGGGAAAAATGCGTTCGCTCCTGGAAAAAGCGAATGGTTTAGCCACCGATGATAAGAGGATATATGTGGTGGAAAACGAAATAAGCATACATATGTGCAATGAGCCAGATTGCATGGTCTGCAACATATTTGGAAGAACAACAAGGGATAAACCCTATTCATCTCCGGGTGGAAATGCGATAAAAATAGATAAGAAGAGTGTTACACCCACTCGTTTGATAGTGAGAGATGCTGTGCTCACCAGTGATAGCGAGGAGAGGTTGAAAGAGCTAAAGACCGATTTAGAATTTACAGAAGTAAAATGGGAGAATGTAATAGACAGAATAACATCAGCAGCAAACCCAAGACAGATGGAGAGAGTTCCGGAAGGAGCGGAATTCGAGTTCGGGATGATATACAATGTCTTTAACGAATCGGATAAAAGCAATTTAAAGGAAGTATTCAAGGCAATGGAGCTCGTTGAGCATGATTATCTCGGTGGAAGCGGTTCAAGAGGCTATGGCAAGGTTAAATTTGAGAATATGGGTGTATATTGGAACTCAAAGGCAGATTATGAGAATGGTACAGTGGACATTGAGGAAAAAGAACCAATAAATGGGGAATATAAGACACCAGCGAGCATAGTAACGAATTTTGAAGCGATAAGGGAAAAAATCAGGTAGCATGAGAGTATGGAAATTGGAGCCCAGAGCGCATTTTCACCTCGGCGAGAAGGAAGCAATTCTGGAGCAGACAGCGGATTATATCCACTCTGATACGTTGTTCAGTGCAATTTGTAATGCATACAGGTTACTTTATGGAGAAGAAGAACTGAAGAATATGTTAGAGCTATTCAGTGGGTGGAACCCACCTTTTTTAATCTCTTCTGCTTTTGCATACGTGGACAAAATATTTACTCTCCCGCTGCCATTATCCATAGACTGGGATAAATATGTAGATAGAGAAGTAGTGGAGAGATTAAATGCTGACAGAGAAGAGAAGGAGAAAAAAGAGAAATTTGACATTTTAAAAACGTTGAAGAAAGTAAAATTTGTATCTGAGCAGATTTTTCGGTGTGTGATGAAGGAAGAGAGGGGGATAGAGGATTATATTAACGATAAGAACATCATTCAAGGGATTCTTTTTGATAGTGAAGAAGTGGCGGCATTAAGAAAGCGATTTGATGTGCGAGAAAATAAGGATATAAAAATTTGGAGTAAACAGGAAGTACCAAGGGTTGTAATAGATCGAAAAACGAGTTCGTCAAACATATACCATTTTGGTGAGGTTTCATTTGCAAGAAATTGTGGTCTATATTTTCTGATGGACTTACGGCAGAAAGAATACAAGAGAAAAGTAGAGGCGGCGATAAGAGTGCTGGGTGATGAGGGAATAGGTGGGGACCGGACATACGGCAAAGGCTTGTTTAAAGTGGAATTTGAAAAGATGGAGCTGGACATGGAACCCAAATCACATTTTGTTACGCTTTCGCTGTATTATCCGCGTGAAGAAGAAGTATCTACGGTGATGGAGGGATACTACGAGTTAATGAAGCGAGGTGGGTGGATATACTCGGTGGATGCGAAGGGCATGAGGAGGCGGACGGTGAGGATGCTTGCAGAAGGTTCGGTGGTTAAATCTGCGGATAAGGACTTGTATGGCGCTCTGGCAAACGTTAAACCGGGAGGAATTGATTTGCACGAAGTTTATAGATATGGATTTGCGTTTGCGGTACCGGTGGAGGTGTGCGAATGAAGTACGAGATAGAGGTGATTTCGCCAGTTCACGTGGGTAGCGGAGGAGGGATAAGCCCGATAGAGTATGTGTTGGAAGATAAATTCTATCGTGCAGATATGGACGGGCTTTTTGCGGACGAGCGGTTTGAGAGCGATAGATTTATCGAGGATGCAAAGGTAGGAGCGCTTTATCTAGGCAGATTTGACTCAGAACTGGCAAAGGAGCACGTTAGATACGCTCTGGATATTTCACAGCCGACGAGGACAAATCTGCAAGGATTGATTGGTAAGCGAAGTAGCGAAGTGAGAGAATTTATAAAAACGAAGGATGATGCGTATATTCCCGGGAGTTCGGTAAAAGGAGCGATAAGGACTGCAATTTTGTGGTGGGTGTTGAAAAATGACAGGCAGTTATTAGAAAAAGC
>JAPDIG010000123.1 GCA_025966525.1 Candidatus Methanophagales archaeon
TCTCCTTTACACTTTCGTTGCTGAGTGCTATCCTGATTGCTTCTTCTTTTTCTTCTCCAGTTACTCCTCTTGGTATTATCGGCTTGATATATGGATATTGCCGATTTGTTTCCAAGAAGACCCCTGCAATCATTATCCCCAGCAGTAAACACCCTACAAGCAAACATAGACGGATTATAGCCATCCTCCTCTTTTTCATCTCTGAAAAAAACACCCCCACCTTATATCTTACTTTCCTCCTTCATTTAATATTTAACCCTTATGTGTTGACATTCATCTCTTTGTGCCTTCCTCGGCACATAGTTACGTGTCGTTAGGGTGGCGGCCTCACTCATTTTTCAGCTTTCTCCATGATTCTCTCCGCGATTAACCTTTCAGTTTCTTTTCCATCTCATACAATTACTTTGATACATGTATCATGTCGTATTTCTCATTTCTTTCCCCTCCTACAGCTCGTGAATCTCAAATCCTTCCTCCAAGGTCCTCAGCTCCTCATAACTGTGCCTCGGATAAATCTTCTCATGCCAGTTGCTCCATACAACCGGGAAATAATTGTCAACCGATAATTTCGGAGCTTCAACATGACCCTCTATAATCTCTTTTTGGTGCTCGGTAATCCTCCATAGACCCTCTTTCTCGTAATCATAAAAAACAACTATTCGATGCCCAAAGGATGATCCCGAGCTCACTCCAAAACCAATAGCTGGAATATTCAGGCTCTTCAAGAAGAAGATGTTCATGCAGGTCACATCTCTACAGTTCCCCACAATGCTGCTTTTCTCTTTGAAATGTTTCCATTGCCAGTCCGGGTTGGAGAGCCCACAGCCCGGCGTTATCCTCCCTTCAACTTCAATATAAGACACTTCAGCCGAAGGCTTGTCAGTATGGTATTCAAGAGAACCACAGAGCATAGAATCTACTCTCTCGGAAACACCTTTCACATGTAACCCTTTCAATCCTTCGCTGGACATCTCGTGTAGCAAAAATGCTCTAATTTCCTTCAGAGTACTCACATCAACAAAAAGCCAGTCAAAATCTTCTTCATTCATCTCATTATCTCTGAATACCTCAATCCAATTCAAAGCATAATAGTTTGGTATTCCAATTTCATTATATTTTGTCCCTTCTGGATATTGATTCTTCTTTTCAAAAAATAAAGGGTAGTTTATACCATTAGCACCCCACACCAATGCTATATCCGCCTCTAAGGGGTATGCCATAATATCCCACGGGACAATCGCGTCAGTCTCGACAAAATAGTCATAAAGATTCACTACATAATCCTTCAGTTCCTTCTCCACTTCTTCATCGCTAATCGCCAGAACTGCACCGTAATTAAGTGCTATTGCGAGAGCTATCCGGTCATAATCGCTTATCTCCCGCTCCTCAGCCAGCCATAAAAGCACCTCCAACTGCGTATTATACGCTGGAAACTCATAATACGTGAAATTTGAAGGTCTTCCGTATTTTTGCAAGACCTCAAAAGCCCTCTCGATTTCTGGGTCATCGCCCCTCAATAAAAATAAGATCCTCTCTTTCGCGTTCCTCTCTTTCAAATCAACGCCATCTTTAATCTCAGGTAGATCATCGAAATCTTCAAGCAGTGCGGTGAAATTGCTATAATTTACTTCTTTCTCTGTTTCATTCCCTTTTGGCGGCGTACCTGGCGGTGTAACCATACCGAGCATCGCTATGCACGCAATTACCACCGCAACCGTGAAGATAATACCAATTATCAGCGCTTTTTCACTTCCCGAGAATGTTTTGGTTTTCATCTTGCTTCTTCAGCCTTTGTGAATAAAGAGACAGGGGCTATCTTCTATATCCCCTTACTTCTGCTTGCTTACGATGTTACACGCCTCTACAAATTTTGGGTGCAGTAAAGGTTCACCACCGCTGAGGATGAGCTCGCTTCGTGGCAGTGGGAAATTGGTGCTGAGGAAATCCTCGCATATAGTTCTGAGCATATCCAGAGGCATGACTCTATTGCCCTTATTCAGATAGCAGTGCTTGCAGTCCAGTTGGCAGAAGTCCACGATGTGCAGGTCAAGGAAGTTTGACGGCATAAACATCACCTTTCGGGTATGGATACCCACGAACTTGTCTCGTTTATCCCTATTACTTCCTGCTTTACCACATCAACAGTAGCAATAATCGTCTTTTTAGGCTCTTTTATGCGTATATAAACATCTACCAATATTTCTTTATCACCACCAGCCTTTCTTGTATGTTCCTTAACTTCGTATTCTTTTCCT
>JAPDIG010000124.1 GCA_025966525.1 Candidatus Methanophagales archaeon
TGTAAAAAAGGGCATATATCAAGGGCTTTTGCTCCCTCAGGTTGCTACTGAGTATAATTGGTCAGCAGAGGAGTTTCTATGCCAGACGTGCTGGAAAGCGGGATTGCCTCAGGACGCGTGGCTGGAGAAGGACACAGAAGTAAGTACGTTTGAGGGGCAGATATTCAAGGAGGAAGATGATAAAGATAGATAGATACCGATGTGGATATTGTGGTGCATGTGTTACCGTATGTCCCACGGAGGCAATAGATTTGATAGGGATGTGGATAGAGATAAAAGAAGAAGAATGCAATGGGTGTAAAGCATGTGTGAATATCTGTCCAGTGGGTGCATTGGAGCTTCTGAACACTGCTCATAAATCCTAATTTCTAAACCCTAAACAATTTCAAAATCCGAGGGATTTATTCTCCAGCTATACAAATAATAGGGTTTAGAGTTTTTTTTCATACACAATTGCATCCTCACCATCAGCATAATAGCCTTTTATGATATATAACTGTTTATAGCCCAGTTTCTCGTAAAATCTTATCGCACCCAAGTTACTTTTCCTGACCTCAAGCGTAACTCTGTCGAAACGATCAGCGAGAAATTTGCGCTCCACGGTTTTTAATAGATTCTTTCCAACTTCTTTCATCCTGTATTCTTTATCCACGGCAATCCCGGAGATATGTCCATGCCCATTTCTTATGGTGCCACCGACAAAACCGAAGACCTTGTTTTTGCCGTCAAAACTCTTCTTTGCCTTCGTCATGTCTGCTGCGTTCTTATCTGCAGTATCCGGGTAACCAGCAACAAGGAAATATTTTTTGAACGCGCGGAACAAATCAGCGATATCCGATGCGGTGTTAATCGTTTTTATGTTGCTCCTCCATATTCTTATAATTTCTTGCAAATCTGCATCCGCAGCTTTCCTTATCCTCAGCTCCTCCATAACTAATTCCCAACTTTATTTATATACAACAAGTATTCAATTAAAAAATAAAACATGAAATAAAAAGTAAAAAGTAGAAAAGAGAGGGGACAATATGAATAATGCAAAGAGGGAATATTTCCCTTACTTACGTATTGGAAAAATGAATGAACTCTTAAAAGGGATCCCCTTACAACTCGTATCTGAAGTAAACGAGTTCTCTGCCCAGGGATTAGCGGAAGCTATCGGTGTGAGCATAACTACTGTTAGTAACCTGATAGCCACACTGAAATCCCTTGGGTTCATTGAGGGCGAGAGAAAATTCAGATTTACCGCAGTAGGAGACCGATATACGATACTTATTAGAACACAAGAAGAAGAAGCTAAAAGGATATTACAACAGCAGGTTAAGGATATAGAATATTTTCAGGTAGTCAAGCAAAGACTGGGGGAGAAAGAGAAACTAACGAATTTCGAGATAGGTAACCTCTTGGTCACGGAATACAATAAGAAATGGAGAAACCCGCTGACTTTAAAAGCTTACGGTGCAGGCATTGCAAGCATCCTCGATTTCGTTGGTTCCGGGTATTACAGAAGAGGTGGTATAAGTGTAGGGAAAATGGAAGGAGAAGAGGAGGCTATGCCTGTTCCTTATCTCAGCGCAGATAAAATATTCAAGATACTGCACGCATTAACTCCTTCCGGTGCGGATATTCATACTCTATCGAGGGACCTCGGAACCCAGGAAAGGCGGTTGAGCCAGGAACTTGCCTGCTGTCAGGCTCTTGGCTTTGTTGCGCATCCTCGCAGAGGTTTTTATGAGTTGACAGAAGAGGGGAAGGCGATGGTATCGCCGTATATGAGCGATGACGAGCGCAGAACAAAATTTACCGGATATTTAGTGAGCTCGCGGTATAAAAGGGTGATGGATAAGCTGCCGGAGGATAAAATAACCGTGAAATTAATCGGTGATGTTTTAGAATCGGAGTACGGCAAAAAATGGTCAGAATTGACAAAGAAGACGTATGCAAAGAAATTTTTAAACTGGCTCAGGTTCTCTGGTCTTGTAGAGAGAGTTAAAGGTGAGAAAGGATATATATTGAATGTATCTGTTTCAAGTTTCAAGTAGATAAGTAGTAGGTAGGTAAAGGTAGGTAAATAAAAATAAAAATAAAAAATCCGATAATTATAAATATAAAGTAGTCTGTCTATTCTTAAGTCTTAAGTAAAAGATATGGA
>JAPDIG010000125.1 GCA_025966525.1 Candidatus Methanophagales archaeon
CCCGCTAATTGTCTCCGTTTCCAATCCAAAATGGGCGCATCAGGCTGGCAAACGGCTTCTCTGATAATGAACGCTCTAAAGGATATGAAAGAGCTGGACGTGCGGGTACAGCTCGCGAAGAGCAAGAATGGCATCATGGTGCAAATCTACTCAGCGTTCATCTTTTATCTCCTTGTCATGATTATGACTGCAGCAGCGGAAAGCACGAACAAGAAAATCACCGAAGTGCTATTTTTGTATTTTTGCCCATTTAAAGTCTGTTAAAATGCGGTTACTCGTTACTTATCTACTGGATATGAAAAAAGTTTGAAAATGTGATTATTTGTGATTGAAAATGGTGTTATACTTGCGTATTTGCTCCGCCAAGTTTGGTTTTGCACTGTCTTTAAGTTTACGGAAATGGTGGTGGAGCATCATTTCATGCGCGACCTGAAGTATAAGGAGCGAATAGCGAAGGTGTATGAATGCACGGCGGAGAAAGGGGTGAAGGTGATAACCGCTGCGGAATATCTTGGACGGGAAATAGAGATGCTGGAAGCGAGAAGGAAAGAAATTTACACATCAAATCAAAACCGATAACTTTATAAAGCAATAAAACATTCATCTTAGTCGGTGATAAAAAATGCCTGAAACAATAGTAATATGTAAGGAGGGGACGATAAACTCCTATTTGAGTGCGCTTGTCGTCGCGACGAATATGAAGAAAGCAGGTGAGGATATAAGCGTGGTGTTCATGCAAGAGGGCTTGGCATCGCTTGTAGATAAGAAATACAGGTATGACCCGGGGTTGGAAGGCTATGCGGAGGATATAAAGAAAAATGCAGCGGAGATGGGTGTCCCTTCAGACCCGTTCGAGTTGATAAAAATGGCAAGTAGCGCAGGCGTGCCTCTATTTGCATGCTACGCATGGATGAAACTCCTGGGTGGAAAACCACCAAGGTTTGAAATCCCGGAAGGACTGCAGAAGCTGGAATTGCCAGACCTGCTGAAAGAATTGGGCAAAGCGAAGAAGGTCTTCACGCTTTGAAGTTGATACAATGCGCTGAGGCGATAGTAGAGATAAAGGACGACCTTGTGTATAAGAGGAGGGTAGAGAAGCGATACAGGGTAAAGGCGATAGATGAGCGGATAAGGCGAGAAAGAACGAAAAGCGAAGCGAAATTAATTTCAGAAGCGAGAAGGAAAGGTGTACCTACTCCTATTATCTTTGATATCACCGATTACGAACTCGTAATGGAGAGGATAGAGGGTGATTTGGCGCGAGAGGTGATTGATGAGGCTATAAGCGAGAGAATAGGCGAGCTTGTGGGCATCTTGCACAAAAATGGGATAATTCACGGCGATTTAACCACTTCCAATGTTATTGTGGACAGGGATAACATCATCTATTTCATAGATTTCGGGTTATCCTTTATCGAATCGAGCACGGAAGCGAGAGGCGTGGATGTCCACGTGTTTTTCCAAAGCCTTGGCGGCACGCATGAATCGTATGAACAATTAAAAGAGTCGTTTATAAGGGGGTATAAGAGAACTTTTCCGACTGCGTCGAAAGTGTTGAAGAGAGTAACGGAGATAGAACAGAGAGGGAGATATGTGGAGAGGAGATGAGCTGTTTGGGGGTTTAGTTAGCTTTCAATCCCACCTTAGTCCGTAAAACTTTTCTAGAAACCTTAACTCCGTCAAATTATAGGGAACATAGAAGGATGGGCAAGAAAGTGGTTGGAAGGTCAGCGAAAGGAGGGTAAAACGTGTCTCGAAATCAAGATGCGTGGGAGAAGCTCTACAATGCCGGGGGTATCAATCCAAGCCTAAACCCGAAGAATCTCTCTAACGTGTTGCGCGATGTGGGCGTAAATCGAGCTGGTCAGGATGTCGTGTTCAAGGGGCTTACAGATATGAGCAAACAACTTGTTTATGATCTGAGTTCCGTGTTCTCGTGCTCTATGAGCATCAGTCAGGCAGAAAAGGGCTATAATAACTTTAAAGTTTCACTTGGTTTCTTTTTGATGAATAATCACATTTCCAAGAATATATCTCCATCATATTGTTTATATATACCATTTTGCTAATATAATT
>JAPDIG010000126.1 GCA_025966525.1 Candidatus Methanophagales archaeon
GGTTTGAATTCGAGAGCGAAGACGAGTTCAATAACGGGGCTCCGCCCCGTTGACCCCGAAAACCCTGTAAGGGTTTAAGCGGAAATCTTTTTTGTCCGCAGGATAAATGGATGCAACAATTGATGATAACGGGAACCTTGACGAGGTGTCTTATTGACTCGGCTGGGAAATGAGAAACTGGGGCACTCGCAACAAACAACGTAGCATCACATTCTTGCTTCCATAAAAGGTCATTCGATGCCGTCACTCCCGAGGTATATCACGCATAGCTTCTGGATAAGTCAACGGCAAATGGATACCCCGTTTCCCACGTGCATATTGGCATGCGCAGCAGCGGGATTCGCACTCCAGTATATAACGGCGCCCATCTCTTCTGCAAGCTCTATCCCCTCTTTAGTCGCTTCACAAACCGTTGAACTCCAACCGTACATAAGTGGTCTCCTCGCAGCCGAGAGTATATCCGCCACTTTTTTATCGCCATACCGTAAGAACTTCTCATTCCCTCCTTTTATAGAAAGCACCTTTAGGCTAAACTTCGACATCGCCTGCAATGCTGACCCATAACATCTTGACCTCTAACATATCACCTCAACACTTCCTCAAAAATTATCTCAGCCGCCTTCTTCCCAGAGAGAAGCACACTACTAAATATCGCACCCATCCTCGGTGAACCAAACACGGCATTAGCCGCCATCCCTGCAACGATTAACCCCGGATAAACCTCCTTCGTATTCTCAGGGATCGCTCTTTCTCCAATTTCAGATCACATCGGCTTCTCTCCAATCACTTCTCCAGTCTCAGTCTTCAGTTTTGGTCCGATTTTTTTGCATACAATCTTGCAAACCTCACAATCATGTCCAGTTGCATCTACCACGACCTTTGTCCTTATCGTTAGCGGGTCAACATGAAGATTTGCAAGCCCTACGGCACTCCAGTTTAGAACGAGCCCGATTATCCGATCACCTTCTCTTATCATCACATCTTCGATACTTATCAGGTTGAATATGCAAGCTCCTGCCTTTATTGTCCTTGATGCGATGGTTGAAACAGCTTCTACGGCATCCGCAACCCAGTAACCTTCCTCATATTCCTGCGATGGAACGCCAAAATCAACTAATATCTCCTTGCCTGCATCTTGAATGATAAAGCGTGAAAACATCATCCCACCGCCCCACATACCGCCGCCAACGCTGAGTTTTTGCTCAAAGATCGCTGTCTTCACACCTTCCTTGGCAAGATAGTATGCTGCGGTCATGCCAGCAGGACCTGCTCCGGCAATGGCAACGTCTGTTTCTGTTGCATCGAACAAATCCTTCATCTATGTTTCGATTATCGCCCTCGATATCTTTATCTCTTCTATTTCTGTTCTGTCCATTCTTTCACATCGCTATTATGCTCGAAACGTATTTCGCCAACGCCACAATCGTTAGTATAGGAGGAGCACCAGGCGCTGCTGGAAGCACGGATGCATCCGCCACGTATAACCCGCTTACTTCAGTGTTCAGATTTTTATTAACTGCGATGCCAATCCTTGCAGTCCCACCCGGATGCGCTCCTCTTAATGGCGTGGATACGAAGGTTGAAGGGTCAACACCTGCTTCCTCTAAAATAGAGCCAGCAATAGAAGCCCCTTCTGAAAGAAGGACGGCATCCCTGTTCGTTACGCTCTTCTCCACCTTTTCCTCTTCCGCAACAATACCCACCTCCTCGTCCTTTATTTTCACCATTATTCCGAGAATGTCCCCGGAAGAAGCCTTTAATCCCCTTTTCTCCATTTCATCCACAAGATGCCTTGAGAAATGGGGAGAAAGGAGGAAATCCTCATATTTTATGACCGCATTCATGGTTACTTCCTCATTGAACCCTATTCCCTTGAGAATCCCACCAATTGTTATAAAGGTATCAACGAATAAAGAATTTGAAGCGGTGGGAAGCCCAAGCTTTTTTAACAACCGCGGTGTCTCTAAGGCTCCCGCGGAAAGAACCACAATATCATCTGAGAATATCCTATCACCGCTTCTCAC